>NZ_QAIJ01000354.1:0-21278 GCF_003060985.1 Stenotrophomonas sp. HMWF023 | reverse complement strand
TTGCCGGACAGCACCCGCCACATCATCCGGGTGGCCACGGCGGTCATCGCCACCGTGCCGCCGAGGATGTACAGGCGACGCAGGCCGATCATGCGCGGCGAAGTGCGATGGCGCCGGACTTTCAGCGTGCCTTCGCGCAGCGTCTGTTCGGGCATCACCAGCGGTGCTTCGGCCGGCAGCAGGGCCCAGCCCGCGTCAGGACCGGCCGTGACCGGTTCCGCGTCGATGGTTTCACTCCCCATGGCCGCCTACTCCCTGCAGGCCGCAGGACCGGCCGTCCCGGCCGGGCTGCATGCACCAAGGTTCCTGGCACGCATTCCCGGCGTCCGCACTTGTCCTGTCTGCCACGGCGTCATGCCGCGCAGTCGATGTCTGTCACTACCGGAACCCACACGATCTCCAACGGGGCGGAATCGAAAAATGCGGCTCAGTCTATGGCCCCGAATGTAAGCCGGGTGCGAAGGGCTACGCCGGTAAATCTCCCCATTCAGCAATCAGCAGGCGAACCGCATCACGCAGCCGGGGGATGTCGATTCATCCCGGGAAGTACTGGATCGTAACAAACGAGAACGGTTATCATTCCGTTAACCAGGCAGGTCGCCGCGCTTCGCGCACCGGACCCACCCAGCTGCGCCGGACCTACCGCGCGCCCGACGACCCAGGGAAGGGGTGGCTGCCTGCTGTCTGCGTGCGCCTGCTGCTTCCATCGGGTCTCTCCTCTCCCTTGGAAGCCGTCATGTCCCCTCTTCGTTCCGCGCGCCCGTCGCGCACCCGCCTGGCCAGCGCCCTGGCCGTCGCCTGCCTGCTGACCCTGCCCGCCCTCGCCGCCGCTGAAGCCAGCGCCGATGCCTCGACCAAGGACCTGGATACCGTGGTGGTCACCGCCTCGGGCAACCAGCAGTGGATCAAGGATGCCCCAGCCAGCATCAGCGTGATCAGCCGCGAAGACATCGAACGCCAGCCGGTGCACGACCTGGCCACCCTGCTCAGCCGCATTCCGGGCGTGACCGGTGGGCTCAGCGCCGCCGGTGAGCAGTCCAAGATCAAGCTGCGCGGCATGCCGTCCAACTACACGCTGGTGCTGGTGGACGGCAAGCGCATGGGCAGCTCGGCCTCGACCAACTATCGCCCCGACCTGGGCCGCCAGGACCTGAACTGGATTTCTCCCGACCAGATCGAGCGCATCGAAGTGGTGCGCGGCCCGATGTCCTCGCTGTATGGCTCGGACGCGATGGGCGGGGTGATCAACATCATCACCAAGCGCATCGGTGACAGCTGGAACGGCAGCGCCACCCACAGCTACACCCGGCCGCAGGATGGCGACCGTGGCGACACCCAGCAGATCGGCGCGACCTTCTCCGGCCCGCTGGGCGAGCGCTTCGGCCTGCGCATCGGTGCCAACAGCATGCGCCGCGAGTCGGACCGCTCCAACGGCGGCGTGTATGGCAACGCCTATGCCGGCGAGAAGGACCGCAATGTCGACGCGCTGCTGCAGTGGAAACTGAGCGAGGCACAGGAAGTGTCGCTGGAAGCGGGCCACGGCGTGCAGCAGGCCTTCATCGCCCAGGCGCTGGAAAAGCAGGACGAAGGCGCATGGGGTGCCAGTGAACTCAAGCGCAGTTCGCTGGCGTTGAACCATGACGGCAAGTGGGATTTCGGTACCTCCAAGCTCAGCGCGTACTGGACCGAGTACAAGAACGACATCGGCGCCACCGGTCGCTCCGAGGCAACCGATACGATCATCGAAGGCAGCCTGAGCACCCCCTTCACCCTGGGCGTGGACCACCAGTTCGCGGTGGGCGGCCAATGGAAGCGCCAGGAGCTGACCAACACCGACACCATCGGCCAGGCACCGATCGACTACACAGGCAAACCGGTGGTCGGCTCCAGCCTGGAAGTGGACACCTGGGCGCTGTTCGTCGAAGACGAGCTGAAGCTGCACCGCACCCTGGCCCTGACCCTGGGCGCGCGCCTGGACCACCATGAACAGTTCGGCAGCCATGTCAGTCCACGTGCCTACCTGGTCTGGCACCCGAGCGAGCAGTGGACGATCCGTGGCGGCGTCTCCAAGGGCTTCCGCGCGCCGAGCCTGACCGAGAATTCGCCCAGCGCGGCGACCCAGTCCGGCGGCCGCGGCTGCACCTCGCTGATCCCGCTGGGCTATACCCGCGGCGGTTGCTACATGGCCGGCAACCCCGACCTCGACCCGGAAACCAGCACCAACCGTGAGATCGGCGTCAGCTTCGACAACGATCTGGTCGACGCCGGCCTGACCTACTTCCATACCGACTTCAAGAACAAGATCGAGTATGAAGCGCTGGGCAAGTTCAACGGCTATTGGTGGACGCGCATGAGCAACGTGCAGCGCGCGCGCACCAGCGGCATGGAAGGCAACCTCAACTTCCGCTTCGGCGATCACTGGCGCTGGCGCACCTCGGCGACCTGGATGAAGGAAGCCAAGAATCTGACCACCGGCCGCAACCTGATCGACACCCCGGAGTTCTCAGGCTATTCGTCGTTGGACTGGACGCCGAACACGGTGTTTTCCAGCAGCCTGTCGGCGCAGTACACCGGCAAGCAGACCGGCGTGGTCAGCACCTTCCTGAAGGCCTACACGCTGTATGACCTGACCGCTGCCTGGAACGTCAACGAGGTGCTGACCCTGCGTGGTGGCGTCAGCAATCTGGCCGACAAGAAGCTGTACGCCGACGGCTCCACCGACTACTTCGTCGCCGGCCGCAGCTACTTCCTCAGCATGACCGCGCGCTTCTGATGCGCACTGCGATCGCGCTGGCAACAGGCCAGCGCGATCGTGGCGGCTTTTTCAGGTTCAGTCGTTTTCCAGAACAGCCGGTGCAGCGTCGCGGCTGGCCGCGATGCGTGCACGGTCCATCGCCACCGCCAGTTGCTGGCGGGCGAGCAGTTGTTGTGCCTGCACCACTTCGGGTGTCGGCAGGAGCACCGGTCCGGGTGCGTTTTCCGGTGTAGCTGGTGTGGTCATGCAACCTCCATGGACATACCGCCGCTACCCGTGAACAGCCGGGGTGGCAGCGGAACTGCGCACCCTATCCTAAAAACAAGGCGGATGGGTGACGGTGCGGCGCTGGGACGCAAGCCCTTCGCCGTAGGAACGTCACATTTTTGACGCTCCAAGCTGGTTTGCTGAATGTGACTCACTTATCATGAAAACGTTTTCCTAACAGGGAAGTCCCTACTCACATGAATACCGTCGACCTCACCCGCTTCAGCCCGAAGTGGCAGTTCCGCTTCAATTTCTTCCAGCAGCACGGTGCTCCCAAGGAGCCCGGCTTCAAGCAGGCCTGGAAGGCGCTGTCCTTCGGCGACCGCCTGAAGATCAACCTCAACTTCTTCGCCTTCTTCTTCGGCGCGATCTATCTGTTCATCCTGGGCATGTGGCGCAAGGCGCTGGTGGTGATCGGCATCAACATCGTGCTGATCGCGGTCAGCCTGGTGCTGCCGGACATCGTCGCGCGTGCGCTGTTCATCGCAATGAACTTCCTGGTGGCGTCGAGCACCAACTACAGCTATTACCTGGAACAGGTGAAGGGCAACACCAGCTGGAACCCCTTCGAAGGCATGTTCTAAGCAGCTGCGTTCGCCGGGCAGGGTCCGGCGGCGCCAGTTGGTTTGAAGTTGCATGGACGCCCGGCCTTGGCCGGGCGTCTTCGTTCACGGCCCTGATCAGGCAGCGCGCAACGTGGCCGTCGGGCGAGTGTCGGCCTGCAGGCGGAAGCGTGACACCGCCACCGCCAGCTGCTCGGCCTGTTCTTCCATCGCCCGTGCCGCCGCCGTGGCTTCTTCCACCAGCGCAGCATTCTGCTGGGTGGTCTCGTCCATCTGCACCACGGTCTGGTTGACCTGTTCGATACCGGCCGACTGTTCGCGCGAGGCGGCCGAGATCTCGGCCATGATCTCGTTGACCCGGCCGACCTGGCCGACGACCTCCTGCATCGTGCGGCCGGCGCCATGCACCAGCTGCGCACCGGCACCGACATGGCCGACCGAGGCGTCGATCAGCTCCTTGATCTCCTTTGCCGCGCCCGCCGAGCGCTGCGCCAGCGCGCGCACTTCACTGGCAACCACCGCGAAGCCACGGCCCTGTTCACCCGCACGCGCCGCTTCCACCGCTGCGTTCAAGGCGAGGATGTTGGTCTGGAAGGCGATGCCATCGATCACCGAGATGATCTCGGCGATGCGCTGCGACGAGGTCTCGATCTGCTCCATGGTCTGCACCACCTGGCTGACCACCTGCCCGCCTTCGCTGGCAACGCCTGCGGCCGAGGCCGCCAGCTTGTTGGCCTGCAGGGCATGATCGGCGTTCTGGCGCACGGTGGAGGTGAGTTCCTCCATGGACGCGGCGGTTTCTTCCAGGTTGGCCGCCTGCTGCTCGGTGCGGCGTGACAGGTCGCTGTTGCCCGACGCGATCTCACCTGCAGCCAGGCGGATGCTGGAGGCAGACTGCTGGATCTGGCCGACGATCTGGGTCAACTGCTGCACGGTGCTGTTGGCATCATCGCGCATCACCGCGAACACCCCGTGGAAGTCCCCCTCCATCCGAGTACTCAGGTCACCGGCGGCGATGGCGCGCAGCAGCGTCGACAGCGCGGCCAGGTTGTGGTCACTGACCTGCATCATGGTGTTCAGGGTTTCCACCATGCGGCGGAAATCATGCTCGAAGCGCTGCACATCGCCGCGCACGCCGAAATCACCGGCCGCTGCTGCTGCAGCCAGCTGCTGGATCTGCTCGTTGATCGCCGCCAGGTTGCTCTTGGTGGTTGCCATGGCAGCGGTGAATACCGCCTTTTCGCCCGGTAGTGCGTCCATGTCCACGCTCAGGTCGCCCACCGCATAGCGCTGCATCACTTCGACCAGGCGTTGGGTGACTGCATTGCTGTCGGCCACCAGCTGGTTGCTGTCGGCCACCATGCGACCGTATTCGCCCGGGAACACCGAAGCATCCATGCGGTAGCTGATTTCACCGGCATCATGGCGACGCGCCATCTCCGCCTGAGCGGCCATCACCGCCTGCAGCTGGCCACGCATGCCCTGCATCGCGTCCAGCAACCGGCCCACTTCATCGTTGCCCAGCGCCGGCATGGCGGTGTCCAGCTTGCCCGCAGCCACGTCGCCAGCGATGCGCACTGCCTGTGCCAGCGGTCGCACGGCCAAGCGCTGCAGCAGCAGGTAGACACCGCCGCTGAGCACCAGCGCGGCCACCACACCCACCAGCAGGATGATCCACAGCAGCTCGCGGGCCTGCGCGATGATCACCGCGTGCGGCACCACCACGCCCAGCGCGAAACGCTGCGGCGCGTCCCCCACCTGCAACGGCACGTACAGGCGCACGTTGCCGGCAGCGTCGGGCTCGAACGCTTCATACGTCTTGTCGGCGGCGATCTGCGCCAGCATGCCGACGGTAGCGGCATCGGTACGCGGCTTGCCGATCTCGGCAGCGTTGGCCGAGGCCAGCACCACGCCCTTCGGCGACAGCAGTTCGACACGGCCGGCGCCCATCGGCGTCAACGTGGCCAGGTGCTTCTGCAGCGCGTCCAGCGAGAAGTCGACAGTGAAGACACCGAGGAAGGTGCCGTTCTCGACAATCGGCGTGCTCAGGGTGCTCATCAGCACCTGCTTGCCGCCGATATCGTAGGCATACGGCTCGCTGACCAGCGGCAGCTTGTCGCGGCTGGGCACCATGTACCAGTTGCCCGAGCCGCTGGGCGTTTCGGTGTAATCGGTCATCGTCGACTGCTGCGGCTTGCCGTCCTGCCAGGCCCAGTAGCTCATGTAACGGCCGGTGGCGTCGTGCGCCTCGCTGTTGACGAACTCGGCATCCTTGCCATCGAAGGCATTGGCCTCCCACATGGTGCTCTTGCCCAGCCATTCCGGGTGCGCGTGCAGCTGCTCGCCGATGACGTTGGCCAGGCTGGCGCGATCAGGCGCATCACCGCGCGCACGCTGAGCAAGCACGGTTTCCACCATCGCATCGTTGCTGGCGAAGGCCGTGCCCAGGTCGGCAGCCACCTGGCGCGCCTCGGCGCGGGCTTCGCTGGCCATGGTCTGCCGCGAGGACGACACCAGCGCCGAACTGGCCTGGTGATAGATCAGGAGCGCGGTCGCGCCAAAGCACAGCAACGCGATCACCGCGGTGCCCAGCATCAGCTTGTGGGCGATGCTGCCGGGGCGGCGGGCAGCGACGGAACGGGAAGAAGACATGGGAGGATCCGCAGGCAGTTCAGGTCGACCGGTGCCACCAGGGCACCGCGCAGATGCGCGATCCATCGCGCGGGCCGCCTGCCCTGCCGGATCGGAACCCGGCGCAGGAAAGCGCGCACCGGGTTAGCGGCCATGGCCGGGCGAGGTTGAGGCCCACCGCACGCACAAACCTGAACCTGCTCAGCTGCGGCCGTCGACAGCGGGGCGTGCTACTCGGCTACTCGGCTACTCGGCCACGCGGTCGCGGATCCACTCCGCACGGGGCAGGACCTCGATGCTGCCTGCGGCGTACTGCTGCAGGACGTCCTCGGGACCGAAACGCGGCTGCCAGCCCAGCGCTGCGCGCATCCGGCTGCTGTCATAGACCCGGTCGATGCTGAGCGGCAACGGCCAGCCACGGCGCTCGAACTCGGCCAGCAACTGCGGTGCGCGGCGCGCCAGCACCTGGCGCGGATCGGCCGCCAGCTGCAGGCAGTCCTCGCGCCGGAACGGCGTAGGGGCACAGGCGAGGTAGCGCTGGAAGGGTGCGCCTTCATCGTGAAGCAGCGCGGCATGCGCGCTGGCCACATCGCGTGCGTCGATACCGCGGTGCAGGCGGAACATCGCCATGCGGTCAGGCGGCTCAGGGAAGCAGCGCGCCATCCGCAGCACGCGCACGGTGAACGATGTGCTGGCCGCCGCTTCAGCAGCCGCTTCCGCCTGCAGCTTGGTGCGGTGGTAGATCGTACGCGGCAACGGCTCGGTGTCCTCGTCGATCCAACGGCAGCCACCGGACACCACGGCATGGCCATACAACGCCGTAGTACTAGTCAGCACAAAGCGCTGCACGCCAGCCTCGCGCGCCAGCTGCAGCAGGTTCGCGGTGGCCTCCACGTTGATCTGCTGGAACACCGCGTCGGGTACCAGGCCCACATGGGGTGCGTGCAGTGCCGCGGTGTGGATCACGGCATCGACCCCCTGCACGGCGCGTTCCAGCGCCCGGCGATCAGTGACATCGGCAATCACGCGCGTGGTGGCGAAGGGACTGCGATCCAGCCCCACCACCTCATTGGCACCCGCCAGCGCACCGAAGATCGCGCGCCCTATCCGCCCGGAACTTCCGGTCAACAGAATCTTCATTGAATCCATTCACTCGACAGCGCCCGGGACCTACCGGGATGCCTTGATTCTAGGCAAGCCCGATGGCATCGGCGATAGGAATCGATGACATTCTGCATGCCATCGCCGTCGAGTCGGCGGCGCTTGACCGGGCAACAGGAACTCACGCCTCCGAGCGGGCCGACACCAGCCGCAGGAAAGCTTCGTTCTGGTAGCGGCTCATGCGCAGCTGCTGGCCGTTCTCCAGGGTGAGTACGTGATGGCCATTGAACCAGGGGTGGATCGTCCTGACCCGCGCGATGTTGACGATGGCCGAGCGATGCACCCGGGCGAAATGCCTGGGATCAAGCCGTTCAGCCAGGCTGTTCATGGTTTCGCGAAGCTCATGCACGCGATCGGCAAGATGCAGCTGCACCGTATTGCGATTGGCGCGGATCCAGAGGATGTCCTGCACCGCCAGCAGCAGCACTGCCTCGCCATCACGTACGGCGATACGCTGCAGATGATCCTCGCGCCTGCGCAGCACATCCAGCGCCTGCAGCAGGCGCGTGTTGTCGGCCGCATTGGCGGCCTGGGCCAGCCGGGACTTCGCGCGCAGCAACGTGGCCGCGAACCGCTCGCGACTGAAGGGCTTGACGAGGTAATCCAGCGCGTTGGCCTCGAATGCACGTACCGCATACTGCTCGTACGCGGTGACGAATACCGTGGCCGGCATCCGCGCGGCGCCGATGGTGGCCAGCACGTCCAGACCGGTGATGCCAGGCATCTGCACATCCAGGAACACCAGGTCCGGCGACTGCGCGCGGATGGCTGCCACGGCAGACACTCCGTCACCGCACTCGGCCACGCTGTCGATGTCTGCATCGCCGTGCAGCAGGCGCGTCACCGCGCGCCGGGCGATCGGTTCGTCGTCCACCACAAGCACACTCAGGCTCATGTGGCACTACCGTGCACGACAAACTCGGGAGCGTCATCGGCATCGTCCAGCATCCGCAGTGGCAACCGCACCCGGCAGGCCACACCCTGCGGCCAGAGCAGGTCCAGGCGTACCTCGGCCGCATCGCCATACAGCTCGCGCAGGCGCAGCCGCGTATTGGACAGGCCGATACCATGGCCACCTGGCGCCCCGGGCTGCTGCAGCGTGCTGTTCTGGTTGCGCACCTCGATGCACAGCATGTCACCGTCGCGGCGGCCCTCGATCTCGATGTTGTCTTCGCCAAGGTTGCGGCCGATGCCATGGCGCAGCGCGTTTTCCACCAGCGGTTGCAGGATCAGGCTTGGAACCGCGCCATCAAGCAGTTCCGGTGCAACGTAGATGCGACTGTGCAGGCGATCCTTGAAGCGCGTGCGCTGGATGCCCAGATACAGCTCGATCAACTCCAGTTCCTGGCGCAGGCTGATTTCCTGGCCATCGTAGTCTTCCAGAAACGCACGCAGCAGCTCGCTCAGACGCAGCAGCATGTCTTCGGCACTGGCCTTGTCTTCATCCAGCAGGGTGATGATTGCATGCAGCGTATTGAACAGGAAATGCGGCTGCAGCTGCGACTTCAATGCCAGCAGCCGCGACTGCGCCAGCTCGGTCGCCAGCCTGCTTGCCTCGACCTCGCGGCGCACCTTTTCCTGCTGGAAATGCAGTGCCTGCTGGATCGCGAACAGGGCCCAGTAGGTCAGCAGGCCCATCGCGAAATGCTGGGCAATGAAATACCACAGCTGCTCGCCAAAGCTGCTGGGCTCGAACCAGGTGGACACCAGGGCTCCCACCACCATCGCCAGCCCGGTTACTCCCGCGCTGGCCAGCAGCTGCATGCTCATACCGGCCAGCCTTCGCTCGGGCCGCAGCGGGTAGCGTTCGCCCAGGGCGAACACCAGCGGCGCCAGCGCCGCCCAGGTGAACCACTGGATCATCGACCAGCGCAGGTAGACCTCGAACGGGAATGACTGGCCCTGCAGGCTGTGGCTCAACACCCTCTGCAGGGTGAAGGCCAAGGCGACCGCCAGCCACAGCAGCAGGTAACGCAGCACGTCGATCTGGGTATGGCCAAGGCGGATCTTCATTGCATGCGTCCCGGTGCCCGGAGCGGGCCAGCGCCATCTTAGGCACAGCGTGGCCGGCAATGAAGGGCGGCGATGGCCGATTGCGATTGGTCCCGCTGCCGCGACGATTCGTCCCGGATCGATTGCAGGCGCGTGGCCTCCACCGCCAGATGGCGATGTCCCCAACGGAGATCGCCCATGCACCTGTCCCGCGCTCTGCTCGCTGCCAGCCTGTTCTGCATTGCCGCCAGCACACCCGCTGCGCCGCTGCACTACCTGACCCTGATCAACCGTGCCCATGCACCTGCCACGTCGGTGGAAGTCACGGCGAGTGAAACCGACGCATTCCACGCCCTGGCATTGGCTGGGCCCATCGCGGGAGGTGGCGGCCAAGCGACCGTGGCACTGCGCGGAACCGGCTGCCGCGTCGATCTGCGCATCACCTTCAATGATGGGCGCCGCATCCTGTACAGCAATACCGATGTCTGCCGCGGTGATCGGCTGCTTATCTCGGCGCTTCCTGCGCGGTAACCGGTTGTCAAACGCATGCGCAGGGCATGTGAGTCCAATGGGGCCGACGTCCACCTGCCGTTAGCCCCCGATGTGGAGCATGAAGCCGTCGCTGATGGCGGCATCCCATTCCACCTCCGGAGACCGGCAATGGCCAACTCACGCAGTGGCAGCAGCAATCGGGGCTTTGCCTCGATGGACGAGGACAAACAGCGCGCGATCGCGTCGAAAGGCGGACGCGCCGCCCACGCATCCGGCAATGCGCACCAGTTCAGCCCGGCCGAGGCCCAGGTGGCGGGCCGAAAGGGCGGTGAAGCGATCAGCCAGGATCGCCAGCACATGGCCGCGATCGGGCGTGAAGGCGGCCATGCACGGCATGCCAGTACCCGTCAGCAACAGCAGCTGCAACGGCAGGAAACGCCCGGCAAACCTGGCAACGGCCAACAAGGCTGAGTTGTTGCGGTCACTGCACCACGTAGCGGCGGTGCAGGCCGAAGGCTGTCAGCACCGCCAGCGCACCGGCCAGCGCCATTGCCCAGCCGAACCCACTGGCCATCGCCGCGCGGTAGTAGCCCAGCAGGTACGGTGAACTGGATGCCATCGCAGGTTCGAAGATGAGCAGCCGCGCTTGCTGCGCCACCTGCAGTTGGCCGGCGGCGTGGGCTGCTGCAGTGAGATGCTGTACGGCGCGCTGGCTCATCACGCTGCCAAGCAGCGCGATGCCTACGCTCATCCCCGCCTGGCGAAGTGCATTCATCGTGGCCGACGCGATACCCGCGCGTTCCTGCGGCACGTGGCCCATCACGGCCATGCCCGTGGCGGGCACCGCCAGCCCCATGCCGGCCCCCAGCAGCAACAGCAGGAGCGTTGCATGTGCGCGCGTGCTGCTGGCATCAAGGCCTGGCATCGCACACAGGGCAATGCCGGCCAGCGCGTAGCCGGTCACCAGCGCTGCCGGCAAGCCAATCCGACCGACAATGCGGCCAAACAGCAGCGAAATCCCCCCCATCATCAGGAACTGTGGCACCAGTTGCAGCCCCGCGGCGGCGGCGCTGCCGCCCTGCACCTGCTGGAAGAACAGCGACAGGAAAAACAGGCTAGCGTAGGCGCTGAAGCCCAGCACGAAGGACGCGACGTTGAGCAGGCGGAAGCGATGATCGGCCAACAGGTCCAGCGGCAGCAGCGGGCGCGCGACCCGTCGTTCCACACAGCCGAAGGCCACCAGGCCGGCGACGGCAACGGCCAGCGCCAGTACGGTCCGAGGCGCCGCCAACCCCTGCTCGCCGATGCCGATCAGTCCGTAGCTCAGCGCCGCCAACGCCACGATGCTCAGCAGTTGTCCCGCCGGATCCAGCGCAGCATGCTGCGGGTGCCTTCGCTCGGGAATGCCCCAGGCGCCAAGCGCGATCGCCAGCAACCCCAGTGGCAGGTTGATCAGGAAGATGCTCGGCCATCCTGCACGCTCCACCAGCACACCGCCCAGCAGCGGCCCCAGCACCAGCGCCAAGGCACTGAAGGCCGACCAGCCGCCGATCACCTTTGCCCGCTGCCGGGGATCGGGAAAGGCATGGCTGAGGATCGGCATGGCGCTGGGAATCAACAGTGCACCCGCTACTCCCTGAATCGCGCGCCCCATCACCAGCACCTGCAGACTGCCCGCGCAGGCACATACCAGCGAGCCGGCGATGAAGGTCGCGACGCTGACCAGCCACACCCGCCGCTGGCCATGTCGATCGCCCAATGGACCGGCCGAAAGCATGAACGCCGACAGTGCGATCGCGTAGGCGTTGATGACCCATTGCAGCCCGGCGATGTCGGTCCGCAGTGCGGTCTGCAGTGTCGGCAGTGCGACGTTGACGATGCTGATGTCCAACGAAGCCAAGAAGGTGCCGAGATAGGCCGCCAGCACCAAGGCTGGGCGTCGAAAGCGTTGCATGCCGGAAAACCCAGAAAGAACATCGACGCATACACTAGCCACTGACTGACCGCCGGTCAATGACTGGCGGTCAGTCAATGCTGTCCGCGCCTTAGAATGGCGCCCACCCTCTTCCAGTCCGGATTGCCGCCGATGATTCCGCCGCACGCGTCAGCCAAGCCCCGCACCAAGCCTGCAGAGATCCGCCTGGAGGAGTTGATGGACGCCGCTGAAGCACTGTTCCTGTCGCGCGGCGCGGAAGCGACCACAATCAGCGACATCGTGGCTGCAGCCGACGTCGCCAAGGGAACGTTCTATACGTACTTCGCGTCCAAGGGCGAAATCCTGCAGGCGCTGGCCAAGCGCTATACCGAACGCTTCCTGGCTGAAGTGGAACTGGCAGTCGAGCAGCATCCGGCCACCGCCGGCGAGGCCCGTCTGCGCGCCTGGATCGAGGCCAATATCCGTATCTATGCGCGCACGCATGCGCTGCATGACGTGGTCTACGCCAACCATCATCATCACGAACGCGGCAACGCCGACCGCAACGCCATCCAGCAGCAGTTGTCGGCAATCCTCGACAGCGGTATCGAGGCAGGGCTGTGGTCGTTGCCCGCGCCACGGGTCACCGCCTCGCTGATCTACGCCGGCGTGCATGGCGCCACGGATGATCTGATCGCTGCACCCGAACAGTCACCCGAGGTGTTCATCGCTGCGGTGGTCGCCGATTGCCTGCGCATGGTCGGCATTGCGGCGGTACCTGCGAAAAAGCGCCGCTGAGTCGGGTACGCGCTGGCTAGACGTGGGCGAGGATGTTCAACAGGCGACCGAACGGGTCGCGCACGTAGAAGCGACGCACGCCCCATGGCTCTTCGGCCGGGCCATATTCAAGGGCGATGTTCGCGTGTCGCAGGCGTTCGAGCACGCCATCCAGGTCGTCCACCTCGATCGAAAGATCCGGCACCGGCGTACCCGATCCGCCTTCGCTGGCGACGCTGAGCTGTGCCAGTGCTGTGCCCTGCCCGCCGTAGGTGACGATCCAGCCGTGGTCCATCACGATGTCCATGCCAAGGATGTCGCCGTAGAACGCAGCCGCCTGCGCGGGATCGGCACTGGCGATGTTGGCGACGACGCGTTTTACAGCCATGTGGCGGCTCCAAGCGATCACGACCGCGGTCCACGTGCTGCGGCCGGGTGGAAAGGGGCCCATGGATCGGGCCCCCCAATGCGAACGGTATGCAGGCCTCAGACGGCGCCGCACCTGTCCATGACACAGCGATCGTATTCGAACTGGCATTCCATGGCATCAGCGCCGCCGGCCACGCAGGCCTGGTAGGCCTTCCAGCACGGCAGGTCACACGGCTGCACCGGACCGGCCACCGCCACTGAGCCGGTACACGCAAGTGCAAACACTGCAGCAACGATCACTTTCCTGATGGCTCGCATCGATATCACTCCCTGATAGGCCTGGTGACTCCAGGCCGCATCACCCTACCCGCGTGTGCGGGAGAGAAAGTGAAAGCGCCGGTTCAGCCTGCCAGCAGCTGCAGATGGCGCAGCTGCGCGCGCAGCTCCGCGATGTCGTGCCACGGCAGTATCGGTGAGTTTCCGCGCTCATCGGGAGGGTTGCCGGGAAGACCATCCGACCAGCCACCAGCGCCCACCAGCGGCAGCAACGGGCGCTTGTGCAACCAGGCCAGACACACCTCGGAAATTGTGCCTGCGCGCCCGCCGATGACGATGCAGGCATCGCCGGCCAAGGCCATGATCAGGTTGCGGGCATCGCCCATGCCGCAGGGCACCACCACCGTTGCCGGCCAGTCCGCTGCGGGCATGCTGCCTTCCGGAATCACACTCAGCACCGTGCCACCGGCTGCGACTGCATGCTCGGCTGCCACCCGCGTGGCCGGGCTGCCGCAGCCGCTGACGAGGGTGATTCCACTTTCGGCGAGGAATCTCCCCGCCTGTGCAGCGAGGTCGAACGCCAGTGAACCGGGATCGGCACTACCAAGGATCGCGATCTGGGGCTTGCGGAAGGATGGTGTCATGGAGCGACCTGGGCAATGGCAAGGAAAGCAGGGAGGCAGAGTCGATCCACACAGCGCGCTCGATTGCCCGAGGCGGGACAGTATCACGCTCATCCATCCCTTTCTGATGCTGGCTGCTCACTCCACGACCGTCGCAGCATCACCAGACCAACCAGGCTCAACGATGGCAGCAGCAACCCATAAGCCACCAGCGGCCAGACCGTGTCGCCCGGCAGCAGCAGGGTCGCGAGCGTGCCAAGCGTGGCCACGATCAGGCTCTGCACGGCGTAGTACAGCGCCACCGCCGTACCGGAGGCATCGGCGAAATCGCGCAATGCACCGTTGGCGGCCACCGCCACCACCATCACGATGCCGATGGCGACCAGCCACATCGGCAGCACGACACTGGCAAATATCGGCGGCAGCATCGCCGCCATCGCCATGACCAGCACGCCGCCGATGATCACCATCAATCCACGCAGGAAGCTGCCACCAATGCCCCATCGCCCGATGAACCACGCAGCGAAGCGGGAGGTGACGATCATCACCAGCGCAACCGTCGCGAAAGCCAGGCTGAATCCCATCGGCGAATAGCCTGCGCGCCCCATCAGCACACGCGGGGCAATCGAGAAGAACACGAAGAACGTGCCCATCGCCGCACTGAATCCCAGTGCGTG
The DNA here is from genome assembly GCF_003060985.1 of Stenotrophomonas sp. HMWF023. Classification (NCBI taxonomy): domain Bacteria; kingdom Pseudomonadati; phylum Pseudomonadota; class Gammaproteobacteria; order Lysobacterales; family Lysobacteraceae; genus Stenotrophomonas; species Stenotrophomonas sp. HMWF023. The sequence goes on along the minus strand of NZ_QAIJ01000354.1, from coordinate 6,780 downwards.
GACCCAGAACCCGGCATTGCCGAGGATGCGCGCGAAGGCTGGCGATGCGTTGCCGTGCTGCGGTGGCCGCGTCTCCTGCCAGGCCCGACATGCACGCACACCCGCCAGCAGCCCCAGCACACCCAGCGCGACGAAGATGGCCCGCCAGCCCAGTGCGTAGGCGATCAACGCGCCGAGGATCGGGCCGAGTGCTGGCACGAATGCCAGCATCGAGGCGAACAGACCATAGAGCGTGGCACCCTCGGCCGTATCGGCATACACGTCGCGCACCGTCGCGAAGGTGGCGACCAAGGCCGCCGACGCACCGATCGCCTGCACGCCGCGCCAGGCCACGAACGCCGCGCCACCACTACACGCGGCCAGCGCGAACGACGCCAGCGCGAACAGCAACGCGCCCATCAGCAGCACAGGCCGTCGCCCGATCCGGTCCGACAGTGGGCCGAAGATCAGCTGGCCCAGCCCGAGTACGAGCATGTACAGACTCAGCGTCAACTGGATGATGGCAGGCGATGTGCCGAGTGCATCCGGCATGGCCGATACAACAGGCAGGTAGATATCCATGGCCAGTGAGGCCAGGAGGTCGAAGGGAGCCATCAACGCGATGGCACCCGGCAGGGAATGGGCCCAGCGAAGGGCCTTTCGATCAGACATGGGGAAACATCCGCTCAGGAGGGAATCCGGCGGTGATCAACCCAGTGCGTGGAAATCGCAGGTAAAGACCACCGCAACAACGTGCGTATCGTTGTTGCGGCTCAGCGGACTGTCTGCGGACCGTTCCCGTTGTTCATCTGATGATCCGGTGGAAGATCGAATGCGGCCAGTGTAGCAAGGCCATTGCGGGGTAACCGGCAACGGCGTCCGGCACGGCGTCAGGGCACGGGCAGCATGTCGATGCGTCTGGAGGGCGTGCAACGCACCTGCTCGATGAGACGACGCACCACCGGCGATGTTTCCTGTTCACGGTACAGCGCAGCGATGGTCGAGGCGATGACCGGCCCGGCGATCGGCAGATACACCACGCCCGGCAGCAACAGTGTCCGCTGCAGTACCGATGGCACGATCGCCACCGCCCCATCACCCACCGAGACCTGGGCAAGTACGGCGGCAAGATGGCCGGGACGGGAGCGGATGTCCGGCACGAATCCGCCACGGCGGGCGACTTCCAGCGTGCCTGCGGGCTGCTCCGGCATGATGAACGCCTCCTTTGCCAGCAGCTCCGGCTGCACCGGCAACGCCGCGCGAGCCAGCGCGTGCGATGCCGGCAACGCTACGCAGAACTGGTCTTCGATCAGGATGTGCGAACCGAGCGCATCTGGAACCTCCATCGGAAGGCGGCAGAACACCATATCGATACGACTGTCCAGCAGCAGGTCCGGCAGGTCGGCCATCGGCCATTCACCCACCTGCAGGGCGACATCGGGCGAGGCGCTGCGGAACCGCTGCAACTGCTCCTGCAGTGCGCCCGCATGAACCGCCGAACCCACGTAGCCGATCTCGATCCTGCCGATCTCGCCGCGACCGGCGCGGCGGCCCACGGCCTCTGCCTGCTCGAACTGGCGCAGCACGTTGCGCGCTTCGGCCAGGAAGATCGCGCCGGCCGAGGTCAGCGTGACCTCGCGTCGACTCCGATCAAACAAGGGCGTACCCAAGCGACGCTCGATCTCCTGGATCTGCACGCTCAGCGTCGGCGTGGCGATGCCCAGGCGCAGCGCGGCGCGTCCGAAATGCAGCTCCTCGGCCAGTGCGACGTAGTACTGCAGATGTCGACGGTCCATGCGCGCCTGATCGTTAGCTTTGACCTAACGTACTTCAAGAACACGGGCAATGAAACAAACGATCGAAGCTGCTTGAATGGGCATTCTTCTCCCACCTGAGTACCTGGTGCCCCTCTCCCCTCCCCGCCGCAGGCCGCCCAACTGGATCCTGATCATCGCCTCGCTCGGCTGCACGATGACAGTGCTGGAAACCAACGCCGTGGCCGTCGCGCTACCGACCATCGCGCGGGATCTACAGGCTGACTTCGCCGACATCGAATGGGTGATCAGCTGCTACATCCTGTCCTTCACCTCACTGCTTCTCCCCGCCGGTGCCATCGCCGACCGTCATGGTCGCAGGCGCGTGCTGCTGATCGGCATCGCACTGTTCGCCATCTCATCGCTGACCTGTGCGTTGGCACCCACGGCCAGCGCCCTGTATCTGGCCCGTGCGTTCCAGGGCGTGGGTGCAGCCTTCCTGCTGGCGCCGTCACTGTCGGTGATCGGCCACGAGTTCCATGAGGGCAAGCAACGCGACGATGCCTGGGCCTTCTGGGGCACGGCAATGGGCATGATGATGGTGCTCTCGCCGTTGATCGGCGGACTGTTGTCCTCGCTGTGGGGATGGCGATCGGTGTTCATCGCGATCCTGCCCTTCCTCGCCTTCCTGGCCTACGGTGCGGTCCGCTGGGTACCCGACTCCGCCGACACGGTGGTACGCCCACTCGATCCACCCGGCATCATCACCTTCAGCCTGGCGATCTTCGGCATCGTGTTCTTCCTCGTGGAAGGGCTCGCGCAGGGATGGACATCGGTGGTGGCGCTGGCCGGCCTGGGCCTGGGCATCGCGATGGGTACGTTGTTTGCCTGCATCGAACTCAAGCGTCGGCATCCGATGGTCGACCTGCGGCTGCTTGCAAGCCCGCGTTTCGTCGGTGCACTCATCGCCATGATCGGCTACGCGGTCAGCGCGCAGGTGATGGCCTCGATGCTGCCGCAGTACCTGCAGAACGGCGTCGGCCTGAGTGCGCTGGCCACGGGTGCAGGCATGCTGCCGTTCGCCGCAGCAATGCTGCTGTTCCCAAGCGTTGGCAGGCGCCTGGGCCGACGGTTCTCGAGTGAGATGGTGCTGGCCATAGGCCTGTCGGTCACTGCCGCCGGCAACGCGCTGGCCGGTATCGGGGCGTGGCACCACATGCCGACGATGGCCCTGCTGGCCATGGTCATCATCGGCGCAGGCGGTGGCATCCTCAACGGCGAAACCTCCAAGGCCATCATCGGCTCGGCACCCCGGGATCGCGCAGGCATGGCCTCGGGCATCAGCGCCACGACGCGCTTCGTCGGCATCCTGCTGGGCTTCACGGTTCTCTCCAGTGCCTTGACCGTCGGCATCCGCGCCGGACTGTCAGCCCGTGTTCCCGCAGACGACGTCATGCGCCTGGCCGACAGCATCGCCACGGGTGCGCTGACCAAGGGAGCCCCGGTCGATCTCGCACGGGCGATCTACAGCCAAGGGTTTGCCGCATCCCTGTGGACCGCCGCCGTTGCAGCGACGCTGGCCAGCCTGGCCGTTGCCCTGCTCAGGAAACGCGCCTGAGCGCAGATGACAGACGCAGAAACGGCCAGGGCAGCACGAAGCTGCCCTGGCCGTGGCGATGCGGGGGACGATCGCCAGATGCGATCAGGCGGCCTTCATCGCATGTTTGCGAGCGCGCATCACCGAATGACATTCCTGCACTTCCGGCAGCCACTGGGTCACTTCCTGGCGCACTGCCGGCGGCAGGTCGTTGTCCTTCAGCACGTCGTTGAACGCGCCCAGGAGGCGATCCTCGGACTCTTCAAGTTCAGCCACGTAGCCGTAATTGGTGTCACCGAAGGCAGCGCGCACCTTGCCGTAGAACTGCTGCATGGAACCGACCATGGTGCCGTGCTCGGCCGGCTTGCCACCGGTGGCGGCCACCGAGCTGCTCAGGGAGGACACGATGCGGCCCTTCACCCCGGCGATGCGGACGAACAATGCCGACAGCTCGGCGTCCTTCACCTTGGTTGCGGCTTCCTCGTAGAAGGACTTGCCATCACGTGCGATCTCGATCAGGTCGTTGAGGCGATGCTCGATGGTGGACTGGGTGCTCATGTGTAGTCTCCTCGTTGGGGAAAGGACAACAGTGGTATCCGTTGCCTGCCAAACCAGATTGGCCGAACGCGCGTGGTTCGCGGGTGAGCACCGATTGATGCGGTGATCATGCTGCCCAACGGCGCCCCACCCACTCACGCGGGCGACGCGGCGTCTTCACCGCATCTGAATCCTGGCAATGACCTGCACGGTCATCCGCACCGCATGTCTAGTCCACCGCTACCCGCACTACATGGCTGATGCCCCGATGGAACATCTTCGCGTACGGACAGACCCGCTCGGTGTTGCGCACCAGTTCGGCTGCACGTATCGGGTCCATGCCAGGCAGGCACACCACGATCTCGGCCGACAGCAGGTACAGGCCGTCCACGGGATCTCGCGCGAACGTCACCGCTACGTCGATGCTCGGCTCGACCAGTTCCATTCCCGCACGCGCAGCCACCAGCACCATCGCACCGTGGAAGCAGCCGGCGTAGCCCGCCGCCAGCAACTGCTCGGGATTGGTACCGCCACCGGGTCCACCCAGCTCAGCAGGCAACCGCAGGTCCACCGACAGCGCACCGTCATCGGACCGCACCACGCCCGACGCACGGCCGTGCTGTGCCACGCCACCACTGATCCGCACCCGTCCGGTATACAGCGGGCGCACCTCATCACCGTGGTACTTGTCGAGCACACTGTGCGGAGGCGGTTTCAGCCCGGTCATCGCAGGTTCCTGCTGTCAGCGTCCACCGCCGATCAGGCCGGCTGGCCCTGTGCCAGCCCGGACTGCTGCAACCAGCGCTCGAAGCCGATCGTGCCGAGCCATGCCTGGCCCACCGGCACCAGCGTGTCCTGCTGCAGCTGCGCACCGAAGTAGCGCGCCTGGGCATCGCCAACCACTTCACGCGCGTCACCGGTTGCCTGCAGGAAGCGCTGCGCCAGCACCGCCATCGATTCGCGCTCCGGGCCGGCGATCTCCACCACGCCATTGGCTGGTGCCTGCTGCGCGATGCGCGCAACCGCATCGGCCACATCCTCGGCGGCGATCGGCTGCACCGCAGCGGTCGGCAGCTGCAGGGTCTGGCCGTCACCGGCGGCCTGGAGGATGCCCGGCAGGAACTCGAAGAACTGCGTCGAGTGGATGATCGTGTACGCCAGGCCCGAATCGCGGATCAGGCGTTCCTGGGCGATCTTGCCGCGGAAATAGCCGCTGGCCGCCAGCTTGTCGGTACCCACCACCGACAGCGCGACATGATGGCGTACGCCTGCCTGCGCCGCAGCCGCCAGGATGTTGTGGCCGGCCGTCACGAAGAACGACAGCACCGCCGCATCTTCGAACGAGGGCGAGTTGGCCAGGTCGACCACCACCTCGGTGCCCGCCATCGCAGCGGCCAGGCCCTCGCCGCTCAGCACATCGATACCGGTGGAGGGTGCAGCGACGACGACCTCATGGCCGGCCGCATGCAGGCGATCGACCACCTTGCTGCCGATGCGGCCGGTGCCACCGATGACGAGGATCTTCATGACAGGTCTCCTGGAGCGTGGAAGGTGCGGATGTGGCTGCATGCTAGGAACGCATTGGCCGGCGCAGTAGATCCGCAGCGGGCCACGCACTGTTGCCGCATCGGCACCAATGCGGTCATGCCCATGCCGGGGCCGAATCGCGCTGCGCTGCCGCCTGCTGCCGCGCTTCCCAGTGCGAGAACACATCCAGATCCAGCGCGCGTATGCGCTGGGTGCTGAAATCGATGAACGCGCGGATCCGCTTGGGCAGCTGGCGTCGGCTGAGATAGCACAGGTAGTGGCCACGATCGTGAGGCGCGTAGCGGTCCAGGCAGGTCACTGCAGCGCCTGAGCGCAGCGCATCACTTACCTGGTAGCTGGGCAACTGGGCGACCCCAAGCCCGTCGATCACGGCCTGCAGGACAAGATCGGCGTCATTGAACACCACCTCCGCCGGCGGCTGCAGATTCACATCCTGGCCGTCCACACGGAAGTCCCAGCGCTGCAGGCGCCCACCAGGCAGGCGTCGACCGATGCAGGCATGCGTGGACAATGCTTCGATGGTGTCTGCCAGGCCATGTGCCTGCACATACGCGGGCGACGCACAGACCACCAGCTGCATCGGCACCAGCTGCTTGGCGATCACCTGGCTGTCTTCCAGCACGCCATCGCGGAACGCTACATCGATGCGATCGGCGGCCAGGTCCGGTGCCTGCTCGTCCAGCAGCAGCTCCACAGAGACCTGTGGATACTCCGCGCGGAACGCAGACAGCAGCGGCGCGATCACCCGGCGTCCGAAGCCATGGGTCGCACTGATCCGCAGATGCCCGCGCGGCGGTCCTTCGCGCAGGTCGCGCATTTCATCCAGCGCCTGCAGGATGCTGGCAACGCCCGGGCTGCAGCCCTCCAGGAACAGCTCGCCTTCGCGGGTGAGTGTTGTCGAGCGCGTGGTGCGCAGGAACAGGCGAACGCCCAGTTGTCCCTCCAGCTTCTGCACGCTGCGGCTGACGGCCGAACGACCGATGCCAAGGCGATCACCGGCGCGGGCGAAGCTCCCCTCGGCGGCTACCGCGATGAATGCCAGAACCCCGGCATAGCTGGCGGAGAAGGACGCAGTGAGGGAATCGCGGCCGTCGCTGGCCAGACAGGACTGCGGCATGACATTCATGGTGTTCCAGGCTCCTGGAAGTCGCGTCGGGCAAGCAGGTGGGCGCGTGCATGGGCCAGTCGCTGGCGGCATGCCGGCAGCTCCAGCCCCAGCAGTGGCGCGATGTCCTCAAAGCCCGCGCCCAGCACGTCATGCAGCAACAGCACGGCCCGCATGTCCGGTGGCAGTTCGTGCAATGCGACAAGGAAGGCCTGCCAGACCCGCTCACTGGCGGGACAGGCTGCTGCGCGGTTCGGGGC
>NZ_QAIJ01000093.1:0-2792 GCF_003060985.1 Stenotrophomonas sp. HMWF023 | reverse complement strand
GGGCGTTGGCGAACCAGTGCTGACCGGCCAGCAGGCGTTGGCAGAAGCTGTCCAGGTCGCCGGGCGGCACCGCTATCGGGCCCAGTTCGTGTGCGGTGGCATGGTAGTGATAGAGGCCCGGCGGCAGTCCTTCCACATTGCGCGCCACTACATACGCTTCCAATGGATGCAGGCTGCCGGCCGATGGAATGTTCTTCTTGAGGAAGCGCACACCGGGTTCGGTTTCCACCTGCGCCTGCGCCATCAGCACCTGCTGCAGCAGCCGGGCCAGCATCGGCAACGGCACGGCGCGCGCACCATCGAAGTTGCGGCAGGTCGCACGCGCCTGCAGCTGCGCCTGCATCGGGTCCTCGTCACAGCGTGGCAAGGGCCGTGCACCGGGCAGCCGAGCCGGCGCTTCAGCGGGCGGCGTGCCGAAGCTGCGCACCAGGTCCTGCGCGGTCATAAGCTGGCTGCGCTCCATGTCGCCGACACTGTCCACGCCATCCCATCGCGAATGCTGGTAGTGCAGCGCCGATAGCGGCCACCATTGGCTGTCACGTACCTGCTGTTCGACCGCTGCTGCCTCGGCATGCACCGGATCATCGCTGACCAGCAGGCCCTGCTCCAGCAGCGACAGCACGAGTTGCCGTGCCTGCGGCTCTGCCGGTAGTGGCTGCCACTGCTCCGCGCTGCACTGGAGCAGCCACAGGCAGCTGACCGCATCGACCGTGCGTGGCGCCGGCAGATGCGCGGCGCGTACCTGCAAGGATTGTTCGAAGCCAACGCCACTGCCGCCGGCAAGCAGCGCATCCAAGTCGAAACGCGCCCGCTCCAGCGGTTCGACGATCATCGTCCTGCAGCGACGGAAGTTCATTCGATGCGCATCCGGAAGCGTGGGTGGCCGGCGATGATAGCGTGGTGGCTGATACGCACCATCAATTCCCGCTGCGCCCAGCCGATACTGTTTTTTTCCCCTCCCTGCCGGTAGTGAACCATGTCCCGTTCTCCTCTTTCCCCTGAAGTGGTCCAGACCCTGCTCAAGCACCTGGCCAGCGACGATGCCTTCCGCAGCGCGTTTGCCGCCGACCCGGCGAAGGCCCTGATTACGCTGGGCGCAGACGCTGACAGCGTTGCCGCCTGCAACACGCCGCTGGACTCGCTGGGCGGCAAGGAGGAATTTGCCCAGGCGGCGGCGCTGCTGAGCGAGCGCCTGGCCGCCACGGGACCGTTCAAGGTGCCCTTCATGTTCGAAAGCGGCCTGAAGGGACTGCAGGACTGACGCCCCTTCAGGGTGCCCCTGCCAGCTGCGGGCTGGCCGCATCGGCCAGCCGGCGCGCGTCGGCCACATTCAATGGCAGCAGAACCAGGGCACCGGCGTCTTCGGCGAAGGCCATGCCCGTGCGCTGGCGCAACCAGCGCTCCCGGCGCTGCACGGCCAGATCGCGGCCGAGCGCGCGATCGATATCCAGCTGCAGTACATGCCACTGGTACAGCGTGCCGTTGGCCAGCGGCTTCAACAGTGTCGAAGCGGCCTCTGCATTGCCGGCATCCAGCTCACCACGCGCGCGAAGCAGCAGCCATAGTTCCTGCAGCCGCGGGTCAGTACTGCGTTCAACCAGCGCCTGCAGTGCAGGCCGGCGGGAGCGCAGCTCGGCGTCCAGGCCGGCGCGCTGCAAGTGGTAGGCCACCGACAGCGCAATGAAAGCGCGATGGCGCGGTGCGGCGCCGACACCCTCATCGACTGCCGCCAGGGTGCGGTCCAGCAATCGTGCGTACTGCAGCCGGGACCCGCTGCCGTCGGCCTGTGCAGTCCATGCCAGCGACTGCAGGGCCAGGATGTCGCACAGCTCCGGCACATCGGCACACTGCTTCACGGCCTGCGTCATCTCAGCGGCCGCATCATCGGCCCGCCCCTGCAGGGCGAGGAGCCCGCTGTACTCCATGCGTGCGCCGAGCCCGCGCGACGTGATGGCTTCACTGCGTTCGTGCGCCTTTTGTACCTCCCCATCCAGCAGCAGCGCGACCGCTTCCAGCATGTCGCCGTGCCAGTTCGGCAACGCGCCTGCTTCCTTGAACGCAGCGACGGCGGCCTTGACCTCGCCACGCGCAAGCTGGGTGCGGCCAACGAAGGACAGGACCAGTGCGCGATGCGTCTGATGGCGTTCCAGCAGCGGCATCATGTCGGCCAGCGCGCCGTCATAGTCGCCATAGGCAAACAGGGCCATCGCGTGATTCATCCAGCCGGCCGGATCGTCCGGATACAGCTGGGTCAGCATCCGCCACTTTTCCGCACTGCGCTGCGGGGGTGCACCACTGAAATCCGCACCCCAGGCGTCCAGGTACAGCTGGTCGCGCGCGCTCAAGCGCGTGCGCCCCGACACCGCCTGGCGGTACAGTTCGCCAGCCGCCGACACGTTGCCCATGGCGTACTGCAGCCGCATCTGCCCGATGTAGGCAAAGGTGAACTGGGGATCCAGGCGAGTGGCCTGCTGGAAGAACAGCAACGCTTCGTCGAAACGCTCCTGCGCCAGCGCATCGCTGCCCTTGGCATAGGCATGCAGCGCATCAAGATTGGCGGTGGCCACCGTTGGCAGTGGTTTCTGCTCGCGGCTGACATCGTGCAGCGCCTCACCCAGGTCGCTGCGCAGTGCCTTCACCACGGTATCGGTGGAAGCCAGGATCGAATCCAGGCCATTGCCATCGGCGAAATGCGTGTACACCGTCTGCCCACTACGTGGGTCCACGACCTCCACACCCACCCGCACCTTGCCGTTGAGTTCGAGCACGTTGGGCATCAGCACCGCGCGCGC
>NZ_QAIJ01000092.1:68855-81325 GCF_003060985.1 Stenotrophomonas sp. HMWF023 | reverse complement strand
GGCGGCAACCAGGGCGGCGGCTACGGCCAGCAGCGTCCGCAGCAGCAGCAGCCGCAGCAGTCGGCGCCGCCGATGGATGACTTCGCTGACGACGATATCCCGTTCTGATTCCCGCCAGGCTCCGGCCTGCAGAACCCCGGCAAGGCCCAGCGCCTGCCGGGGTTTTTTGTTGTAGCGTGGGTGCACATGACGCCCTTCCGCATTGCCACCGTGGCCCTGCTGCTGATTCTCGGCGGCTGCGGCGACGTCGGTAGCGGTGCTGGCCAGCGAGAAGCGCCTGCGGCCGCGCCACCGGGCCTGCCTGCGACGATGTCGCGCACACCGCATTTCATCATCCACAGCGCGGCGACCCCGGAACAGACCGCTGCGGTCGGCGTGGCCGTGGAAGCGCTGCATCGGTCCTATGCCATGACCGTGGGGCAGCAGGGCACCGCTGAGGCCTTCCAGTTGGTGCTGTATCGCGATCAGGCCGACTTCAAGGCACACAACCGCAGCAGCCCATGGGCCGAGGCGTACTACCGTCGGCCCCATGCCTTTGCCTACCCGGGCGAGGGCGACGCACCCCATCAGTGGATGCTGCATGAGGTGACCCACCAGCTGTTGGCCGAGGCCAGTGGCCTGGCGCCGCGGCGTTGGATGAACGAAGGCATGGCCTGCTACTTCGGCGCCAGCCGGCTTTCAGGCGGAGTGCTGCACGTGGGCGCGCCGGATCCGGCCAGCTATCCGGTCTGGTGGCTGGGCGAACTGCGGTTCGACAGCGCCGGGCGCCCCAGCCTCGAAAATGCGCAGTTGCCCACCCTGCGCCAACTGGTGGAGGACAGCGGGCCGCCGGTCGCCGAGCACGTGAACGGCTATTACCTGGCGTGGTGGAGCCTGGTCCACTACCTGATGGAAGGCGATGGTCAGGCCCATCGTCGGCAAGCCCTGCTGCTTCTGCACCGCCGCGGAGATCCTGCCGCATTCCAGCAGCTGATCGGCAGCTATGCGGACGTCGAGACGCGCTGGCATCAACACCTGCGCGCGCTGGCCCGGGCGCAGGGTCAACGCGAGATGCCCTGAGCCCCGTACGCGCTCGTTTCCCGCAGTGCCGGTGCGCTGCACAGCTTCCGCCGCTCAGTTGCGATGGCACCGGAATCGGCCTTGCCGTTGTGCCCCGCAGCATGGACTTTCGTGCACTGCGTCTTGCAAAAAAACAATTTCCTCCCCATGGTGCAATCGATTGCATTGCAGCGAAGTCGTCAGCGTTTGATACCGGTTGGGAGGCCGGAAAGTGGATGTCCATCCATTCGATCAGACCGGGCCCGGGGCTCACGCGGCGCGATGCGCTGCGCATCGCGGTTGCCGGCAGTCTTGGCCTGGGTGCTGCGGGCGTTCTGCCTGCGTTTGCAGCCACCGCGCCGCTCAAGGGCAACCTGAAGCATTCCGTCGCGCGCTGGACCTTTCCCGAGCAGTCGATTGCCCAGCTTTGCCAGACGGTGAAGGGCATCGGGTTTGCCGCCATCGATCTGGTGGGCCCGGAGGACTGGCCCACGCTGAAGGCCCATGGCGTATACAGCTCGATGTGCAACGGCGCCGAGCTGGGCCTCACCAAGGGCTTTGCCGGCCGCGAGTTCCACGATCAACTGGTGGAGCGCTACACGCGGCACATCGACCTGGTCGCCGATGCCGGCTACCGCAACCTAATCTGCTTTTCCGGCAACCGCAACGGCATGGATTCCCAGGAGGGCATGGCCAATGCCGAAGCGGGGCTCAAGCGCATCCTCGGTCACGCCGAGAAGCGCGGTGTGGTGCTGGTGATGGAACTGCTGAACTCCAGGGTCGATCACCACGACTATCTGTGCGACCACTCTGCCTGGGGCGTGGAGCTGTGCAAGCGGCTTGGCTCGGACAACTTCGGCCTGCTGTACGACATCTACCACATGCAGATCATGGAGGGCGACATCATCGCCACCATCGGCAAGCACCATGCCTGCTTCAAGCATTACCACACCGCCGGCGTGCCTGGACGGCATGAGATCGGGGACCAGCAGGAGCTCAATTACCCCGCCATCTGTCGCGCGATCCGCGACACCGGTTTCGAGGGCTATCTGGCGCAGGAATTCATGCCTGCAGCGCCTGATGCCGTCGGCTCGCTGCGCGAGGCAATCCGCCTCTGCGACGTCTGAAACGATATCCACCCAGGTGATAGACCCATGGCAGATAATCATTACGACGCCATTGTTGTTGGCTCGGGAATCAGTGGCGGTTGGGCGGCAAAGGAATTGACCGAGAAGGGCCTGAAGGTCCTGATGCTGGAACGCGGACGCAACATCGAGCACGTCAAGGACTACGTCAATGCGATGAAGGAGGCGTGGGACTTTCCGCATCGCAACCGGCCTACCCAGGCGATGAAGGCCGATTTCCCGGTGCTGATGCGCGACTACGCTCTGGCCGAGAACCTGCAGGGCATGTGGGCCGACGAACAGGAGTCGCCCTACATCGAGACCAAGCGATTCGACTGGTTCCGCGGCTACCACGTCGGCGGTCGCTCGCTGATGTGGGGCCGTCAGAGCTATCGCTTCTCTGACCTGGATTTCGAAGCGAATCTGAAGGACGGCATCGCCGCCGATTGGCCGATCCGCTACGCCGACATCGCACCCTGGTACGACCATGTGGAGAAGTTCGCCGGCATCGCTGGCACGCGTGAAGGGTTGGACGTGTTGCCGGACGGCGAGTTCCTGCCGCCGATCCCGTTGAACATCGTCGAAAAGGACGTGGCCGCGCGGATCCAGAAAGCCTTCGGCGGAACGCGCCATATGATCCACTCGCGCACGGCGAACATCACCAAGCCCATGCCCGAGCAGGGCCGCGTCAACTGCCAGTACCGCAACAAGTGCATTCTCGGCTGTCCCTTCGGTGCTTATTTCTCGACCCAATCGGCAACGCTGCCGGCGGCGATGAAGACCGGCAACCTGACGTTGCGGCCGTTCTCGATCGTCAAGGAAGTGCTCTACGACAAGGACCGCAAGCGTGCGCGCGGCGTGGAGGTCATCGACGCAGAGACCGGCCAGACCTACCAGTACACGGCCAAGGTCATCTTCCTCAACGCGTCCTCCTTCAACTCGACCTGGCTGCTGATGAACTCGGCCACCGATGTGTGGGAAGGCGGGCTGGGCTCTTCGTCCGGCGAACTGGGGCACAACGTGATGGACCATCACTTCGGTGCGGGCGCCTCCGGCCGGGTCGAAGGCTTCGAGGACAAGTACTACTTCGGGCGTCGTCCCTGCGGTTTCTACATTCCACGGTTCCGCAACGTCGCTGCCGACAAGCGCGGTTACCTGCGCGGGTTCGGCTACCAGGGCGGTGCCAGCCGCACCGGCTGGTCGCGCGAGATCGCCGAGCTCAACATCGGTGCCGATCTGAAGGAGGCGCTGACCGTGCCGGGTGACTGGCGCATCGGCATGACCGGCTTCGGTGAAATGCTGCCGCACCACGACAATACGATCCGCCTGGACCGGGACCGCAAGGACAAATGGGGGCTGCCGGTGCTGGCGATGGACGTAGCCATGCGCGCCAACGAACTGGCGATGCGCAAGGACATGGCCGCCGATGCCGCCGAGATGCTGGAGGCGGCTGGCGTCAAGGACGTGAAGATGCACGACAGCGACTACGCCCCGGGCAAGGGCATCCACGAGATGGGGACCGCGCGCATGGGGCGTGACCGCAGGACCTCCGTGCTGAACCAACACAACCAGGTGTGGGATGCGCCCAATGTCTATGTGACCGACGGTGCCTGCATGACCTCCAGCGCCTGCGTGAATCCCTCGCTGACCTATATGGCGCTGACCGCGCGCGCGGCAGACCATGCCGTGCGCGAACTGAAAGCGGGGAATCTCTGATGGATCGCCGCGAACTGCTGAAGATGATCGTCGCCGCCACCGGCGCGGCCATGGTCGGCCTGCCTGCGCTTGTCCATGGGCAGGCGCCGGCTGCCGGTACGAAGCCTCACTTCTCCGACGCCGATGTCGGCACGCTGGATGAGATCGCCGAGACCATCCTGCCACGGACCAAGACGCCGGGGGCGAAGGATGCCGGCGCCGGTGCTTTCATGGCGACGTTCGTCAGCGACTGCTACACCGCCCGGCAGCAGGCGACGTTCCGCGCCGGCCTGGCCGATATCGACAAGCGCGCCGGCGGCCGCTTCGTTTCACTCGCGCCGCAGGCCCGTACCGAGCTGCTACGCGCGCTGGATGCCGAGGCCAGGAAACACGCGGTCGAGGTAACCGAAACCGGCACTGCCGAGGAAGCAGAAGCGATGCCGCACTACTTCACGATGATCAAGCAGCTGGCCATCTTCGGCTTCTTCACCTCGAAGGTCGGTGCGACCGAAGTGCTGCAGTACGTCGCCGTGCCGGGGCGCTACGACGGTGCCCTTGCCTATGTTCCCGGCACACCTGCATGGGGGACCAGCTGATGGATGACACCATGATGATCGGCCCTCTGCTGATCGCTGCCGGCCTGCTGGCCGCGCCATCTGCTTTTGCGCAGGCCGGTGCCGATCCTGCGCGCGATCCGAAGAAGACCGAGGTGTGGACGCCCGTGCCAGCGGTCGTGGCCACGCCTCCAGGCAGAGCGCCCTCCGATGCGATCGTGCTGTTCGATGGCAGGGATCTTTCGCGCTGGGAGTCCGAGCAGGGTGGACGCGTGCCTTGGACCGTAGCCGACGGGGCGCTGACCGTGGTGCCGGGCAGCAAGGGCATCCGCAGCAAGCAGCGTTTCTGCGACATCCAGTTGCATGTCGAGTGGCGCACGCCTGTCGAAACCAAGGGCTTCGAGGGCCAGAACCGGGGCAACAGCGGCATCTTCCTGCACGAGCTGTACGAACTGCAGGTGCTCGACAGCTACAACAACCCGACCTATGCCAACGGTCAGGCGGGCTCCATCTACAAGCAGGCCATGCCGCGGGTGAACGCCTCGCGTGCACCAGGCGAGTGGCAGGCGTACGACATCCTCTGGAAGGCACCGCGCTTTTCGCCGGGTGGCGGGCTCACTTCGCCCGCGCGTATCACCGTGCTGCACAACGGCGTGCTGGTGCAGGACGACACCGTGCTGGCGGGCAAGACCGAGTACATCGGTGCGCCCTCGTACTCGCCGCATGCGTGCGCGCCGATCTATCTGCAGGAGCATGATTCCAAGGTCAGCTACCGCAACATCTGGGTGCGCGAGCTGTAACGGCTGCCTGTTACTTCGCCAGGAAACTGGCGATGTCATCGATTTCCTGCTGCGAAAGCTGGGAGAAGGGCGGCATCAATCCGCCGCCCTTCCGAATCTTGTCCTTGATCTGCGCCGGTTGCAGCCGCTTGCTGACGTCGGTCAGCGCGGGGAACGCGCCCGGCATGCCCGCACGGTCTGCGCCATGGCAGGCCGTGCAGTTCGCGGTGTAGAGCTTGGCACCGGCGGCAGGGTCATCTTTGCACCACGCCGCAGTCGTAAACACAGCACTGGAAAGAACCACGGCCACTGTCAGGATCGTCTTCAAGGAGTGCTCCTTCGCTAGCGCTGTGCGCTGGCAGGCAGGGTGACGGTCAGGTGTTCCCGCAGGTAGTCCGCGCCGGTCTGGATGACCTTGGCCGGGTCGCGCGGCTGGTCGTGCTCGACGATGTACCACTGCACGCCGGCCTTTGCCGCGGCAGGCAGGATAGCCTTCCAGTCGAGCACGCCCTGGCCGACGGCGGCGAAGCCACCTTCGTCTTCGGCCTGGCCTTTGGGGGCGTTGTCCTTGGCGTGTACCGCGAACAGCCGACCGCGGAACGTTGCCAGCATCACCGCCGGATCCAGGCCCGCACGCGCCACCCAGGCCAGGTCCAGCTCGGTCTGCAGGTCGGGCCCGGCGGCTGCGAACAGCAGTTCCAGGCCGGTCCTGCCATTGAAGTCGACCAGCTCGAAATCGTGATTGTGGTAGGCCAGGCGCATGCCCTTGGCGCGTACCTGTTTCGCGATCCTGCCCAGCTCCTGGCCCAGTGCGGTCCAGCCCGCGGCGTCTGTCGGCCGATCCTTCGCGTCCAGGTATGGCACCACCAGCGTGGTGTTGCCGATCGATCGGTTGAAGGCCACCACGCCGTCCAGGTCCTTGCGCAGCTCAGCCAATGGCACGTGCGATGAAACCGCCTTGATCGAATACCTGTCCAGCAACCGCTTGAGTTCAGTGGCGCTGACGCCCTGCGTGCCCACCGTTTCCACCGCACCTACGCCGGCGTCGTGGACGATCTTCAACTGCTGGTCGAGCGAGCCGGCATTGCGCAGGGTGTACATCTGTACCGCGATGGGTTTCTGCGGGCCGGCAGCTTCGCGTGCGAGAACGGGCAGGGCAGCGAGCAGCAGCAGTGCAAGAGTCGCAGCTCTACGAACAGGGGTGTTCATCAAAAGATCCTCCCGGGATTCAACCGATGGCGGTCCAGGCGCGCGTCCTGGCCGATGTGATGACGCGGTCGACGATCTGCGCCGAGCGCATGCCGTCTTCGAAGGTGGGCAGGCCTTCGGGCCGCTCGCCTTCGATGGCGCGATAGGTGTCGGCGACAAATGCCTCGAAGCAATGGCCATAGCCTTGTGCGTGCCCCGCCGGCAGCACCGACAGCCGGCGTTGTTCGGCACTGCCGGCGCCCGGTCCACGCACGAAGACTTCCTCGCGCTGGTCGGGCAGGCCGATCCACAGCCGCTCGGCGTCTTCCTGGTTGAACGCCACGCTGGCCTTTGCACCATCAATCTCGAACCAGAGACGGTTGTGGCGTCCGGCCGATACCTGGCTGACCGTCAACGACGCCAGCGTACCGGCGCCGGTGCGGAACATCGCCGCGGCCACGTCCTCGCTGGTGACCGCCTGCATCGCGCCACCGGCCGCTGCTGTTGTGAAGCTCTGCCCGGTGTCGGTGCTGCGTTCGGCGATCACCGTGTCGAACGCTGCGCTGACCTCGGTGAAACGCTGGCCGCTGACCCATTCCACCAGATCGCACCAGTGCGAGCCGATGTCGGCGAACACGCGAGACGCGCCGCCCAGTGCCGGGTCCACGCGCCAGTTGTTGCTGGCCGGGTCCAGCAGCCAGTCCTGCAGGTAGCTGCCATGGATCAGGTGCAGCGGTCCCAGTTCGCCCTGCGCGATGCGTGCGCGCGCCTCGCGGACCACCGGGTGGTAGCGGTAGATGAAGGGCACCGTGGCGATCAGTCCAGTCGCGGCAGCCAGCGCAGCCAGGGCCTTGGCGTCTTCCAGCGTGGTGGCCAGCGGCTTCTCGCAGATCACGTGCTTGCCGGCCTGCAGTGCGGCCTGTGCCATGGGGTGGTGCAGATGGTTGGGTGTGCAGACATGCACCACCTGGACCTGTGGATCGGCGACCACCTCCTCGATGTCCCGATAGGCACGCGGAACATTCCACGACTGCGCCACTTCAAGCGCGCGCTGCGGCGAGGATGCGGCCACGCCACGGATGTCGGCACCCGCCAGCAGTGCCGCACGACGATGCACGGCACCGATCATGCCGGTGCCGACGATGGCGATTCCAATCTTGGGCATCGGTTGAGATCCTCAGCGAGTGGAAGGCGCGGCCGCGACCACCGGCCGGTCGCGGAACAGCAGCAGGAAGGCGATCAGCACGACCAGCGCCACACCTGCCGGGAACAGCCAGATCTGCTGCCAGTCCGGGCCCGCCGCCGTGGTGTAGTGCTCCACCACCGCGCCGGACAGGAACGTGCCGATCAGCATGCCTACGCCGTACGTGGCCAGGGTGATGAAGCCCTGCGCGCTGCTGCGCGTGGCGGGTCCGGCATGCGCATCGGTGTAGATCTGGCCGGTGACGAAGAAGAAGTCGTAGCAGATGCCGTGCAGCACGATGCCGATCACCAGCAGCGAGAAGCCGCCGCCCGCATCGCCAAAGGCGAACATGACGTAACGCACCACCCACGCGGCCATGCCCACCGCCAGCATCGTCTTCACCCCCAGCCGCACGAACAGGAACGGCATGGCCAGCATCAGCAGGACTTCGGAGACCTGTCCCAGCGACTGCAGGCCCGCTGCGCCGCGCACACCGAGATCATTGAGGTACGGGTTGGTGAAGTTGTAGTAGAACGCCAGCGGGACGCAGATGGCGATCGAGGCCAGGAAGAACACCAGATACGAGCGCGATTTCAGCAGCCGCAGCGAATCCAGCCCCAGGATCTGCCCCAGTCCGGCATCGCGCTGCTGCGCCAGCGGCGGCGTGTGCGGCAGGGTGAACGCATACAGGCCCAGCGCCAGTGACGCCATCGCCGCCATCCGGAAGGTCAGCTCAAGCCGGTGTGCCTGCTCCCAGCCCAGCCAGCCGATCAGCACGCCCGCCACGATCCAGCCGACGCTGCCGGCCACCCGCACCAGCGGGAACTGTTTCTCGGGCGATTGCATGTGCCGCATCGCCACGCTGTTGGCCAATGCCAGCGTCGGCATGAACAGCAGCATGTAACCCATCACGCAGGCGAAGAACATACGGAAGTCGGTTGCCGTGGACGCCAGCCACATCAGCACCGCGCCGGCCAGGTGCAGAACCGCGAGAATGCGTTGCGCTGCGAAGTAGCGATCCGCGATCAGGCCGACCAGGAAGGGGGCCACGATGGCGCCGATGGACTGGCTGAGGAACGCCGTTGCCACCTGGCTTGCACTTGCCTGCAGCGGGCCTTGGACGAGATAGGTTCCCAGGGTCACGAACCACGCTCCCCAGATGAAGAACTGCAGAAACATCATCGCGCCCAAGCGCGACATCGCGTGCGTCATGGCTTGCCCTCCCGGGGCGGTATCGGCTCAGATTCCCAGCATGCGGTGCAGTGATTGCGGGTCCGTGCCGCTGTCGGCAAAATCGTCGAAGGCGCGTTCGGTCACGCGGATGATGTGGTCGCGGATGAAAGCGGCTCCTTCCCGTGCACCGTCTTCCGGGTGCTTCAGGCAGCACTCCCACTCCAGCACTGCCCAGCCGGGGAAGTCGTACTGCGCGAATTTCGAGAAGATCGCCTTGAAGTCGATCTGGCCATCACCGGGTGAACGGAACCGGCCCGGACGATCGATCCAGTCCTGGTAGCCGCCATACACGCCACTGCGCGCGCTGGCGTGATATTCCGCATCCTTGACGTGGAAGATGCCGATGCGGTCGTGGTAGCGGTCGATGAAGCCGAGGTAGTCCATCTGCTGCAGCAGCAGATGACTGGGGTCGTACAGGATCTTCGCGCGGGGATGGTGGTCCACCACGTCGAGGAAGCGCTCGAAGGTCGCACCGTCGTGCAGGTCCTCGCCCGGGTGGATCTCGAAGCACAGGTCCACGCCGCACGCGTCGAACGCATCCAGGATGGGGCGCCAGCGGCGGCCGAGTTCGGCGAAGGCTTCTTCCACAAGACCAGGCGGGCGTTGCGGCCACGGATAGAAGTACGGCCAGGCCAGCGCGCCGGAGAACGTGGCATGCGCGGTCAGTCCCAGGCGCTGGCTCGCTTTGGCAGCCAGCAGCAGCTGCTCCACCGCCCAGGCCTGGCGGGCGACAGGATCGCCGCGTTTGTCCGGCGGCGCGAATCCGTCGAACAGGCTGTCGTAGGCGGGATGGACGGCGACCAGTTGCCCTTGCAGGTGGGTGGACAGTTCGGTGATCTGCAGACCATGTCCGGTCAGCATGCCGGCGATGTCGTCGCAGTACGCCTGGCTGTGCGCCGCCTTGGCCAGATCGAACAGGTGGGGCGCGCTGGTCGGCACTTGTAGGCCAGAATAGCCCAAGCCCGCGGCCCATCCGGCCAGCGTGTCCAGCCGATCAAAAGGAGCTGTGTCGCCGATGAACTGCGCCAGGAACAGCGCTGGACCCTTGAGCGTCTTCAACGTGATTCGCCCTCGATGCAATCGATTGCATTATCCTAGCAGGGGCTCACGCAGGACCTGTTGTGCACTGCACAGCGGACAGGAGAACTAACGCCATGGCCACCATCTACGACATCGCAAAGCACGTCGGCGTCTCTGCCGGAACGGTGTCGCGCGCACTGTCCCGGCCGGACAAAGTCCTGCCGGCCACCCGCACGCGCATCGAGCAGGCCGCTGCGGCGCTGGGCTATGTTCCCAACACGGTGGCCAGGACGCTCAAGACCCAACGCAGCGGCAAGATCCTGGTCACCGTGCCGGACATTGCCAACCCGTTCTTCGCGCAGATCCTGCAGGGTGCGGAAGACGCGGCGCAGGCCGTCGGCTACGCCGTCCTGCTGGGCGATACCCAGAACCTGCCCGAGCGCGAGGAGCGCTACGCGCAGATGCTTCGGCGCAACGAGGCCGATGGCCTGATCGTGCTGGGGCATCGCCTGCCGCCGACGGCACGCGATATCGTCGAGCAACGCGGCGCCGCCGCGCCGGTGGTCAACGGCTGCGAATTCGACCCCGCGCTGGGCATTCCCAGCGTCCACATCGACAACGCCGCCGCCGCGCGCGCAGTGATGGAACACCTGTACGGGCTGGGGCACGAGCGGATCGCCGTGGTAGGTGGGCCGCCCGACAATCCCCTGCACACGCAACGGCTGGAAGGGGTTCGCGCTGCCGGCAGGGCGCGTGGCCGTCTGCGCCACCTCAGCGTCGTGCCGGGTGACTTTTCCGTGGAGTCCGGCCATGCGGCCGCGATGGCGCTGTTGGCCGTCGCGCCGGCGCCCACCGCGATCTTCTGCTTCAGCGACCAGATGGCGCTGGGTACCCTGGCAGCCTGCCGGGATCTGGGCGTCCGCGTGCCGGATGACGTCTCCATCGTCGGCTTCGACGACCTGGCGTCATCGCGTTACCTGACGCCTCCGTTGACGACCATCAGGCAGCCGATGCGGGAGATCGGCGAGCGCGCAGTCAATCTGCTGCTCGCCATCATCGAACAGGTCGACGTGCCGCGTCAGCAGACGCTGGAGTTCAGCCTGATGGTGCGGGGCTCGACGGCTGCGCCCAGACGCGGCTGAGCGCAACGGCGAGGCGGCATGATGCCGCGCTTTCTCCGCCTCAGGGCTTGCCGCGCTTTGCGTCCACGCTGTAGCGCCCTGGCCCGTTGCATGCCAGCAGCAGGAAGCCGCCGGCGATGGCCAGATTCTTCAGGAACATGATCTGCTGCACCTGGTCTGCGAGCTGGTGGTGGAAGATGAAGGCCGTGACCAGGCTGAAGGCGGCCAGCACGGCTGCCACTGCCCGGGTCTGGAAGCCGAACAGGATGCACAGGGCCGTGCCGATCTCGAACAGGATGGTGGGCCACAGCAGGATGCCGGGAAGACCCATCGCCGTCATGTAGCCCTGTGTTGCCGCCGGGTCGGACAGCTTGCCCAGGCCGGATACCAGGAACAGCAGCATCAGCAACACACGGGCGGCCAGCTTCGCAAGAGAGTGAAGTGATGTGTTCACGGCAACGTCCTCAGGGTGGGCAGCGTGGATGGAGGTCGAGAACCTGTGCGGCCATCGAAGCCCATCACGGGTGAAGTCGGTGTTGAGACCTATGGCCTCCGCAGCCTGCAGGACGGGCGCTTCGATTCATATCCCACACGCATGAGTGATATCCAGCTGATGCCCTGTTTCCATCAGCGCGCGGCCGTTAGCGTGGGGGCTCGCCGAATGGAGCACGTGCCCCGATGCCAGCCAGAGCTACCTTCCACACCCTTCTTCCGCGCACAGGCGTGCTGGTCGCCTTGTTGGCCGTAGCCAGCCTTGCGTCGGCGGCAGCACCGCAGCCGCTGCAGATACAACAGCAGGGCAGCCTGCTTGCCGGCGGTTCGGCCGCCACTGCGCCGGGTACGTTCGATCCCTATCACCCGCTGGCGCCAGAAGGGCAGACCTTCCATGGCGACCATGTCTATGCGTTCTATCAGATACCGGTAAATGCCCGGCCATTGCCGATCGTGATGCTGCACGGTGCGGGGCAGTCGTCCAGGAGTTGGGAAACCACGGCCGATGGGCGCGAAGGTTTCCAGAACCTCTTCCTGCGCCGGCGCTTTGCGACCTACCTGCTGGACCAGCCCCGGCGCGGAAAGGCCGGCAGGAGCATGGTCGAGCAGGCCATCAAGCCCGTGGCCGATGAGCAGTTGTGGTTCAACCAGTTCCGCATCGGTGTATGGCCCGACGCGTTCGCGGGCAGCCAGTTCCCGCCTGGCGGAGTCGCCCGCGAGCAGTTCTTCCGCTCCATGACGCCCAATACCGGGCCCTACGACAGCGCGGTTGTCGCCCAGGGGATCTCCGCGCTGCTGGACAAGACCGGTCCGGCGATCCTGTTCACCCATTCGCAGGGCGGCGGGCCCGGTTGGCTTGCCGCGATCAGCAACCCCGGCGTGCGCGCCATCGTTGCGTTCGAGCCCGGCAGCGATTTCGTGTTTCCCGAAGGCGAAGCACCGGCAGCCATCACCAGCGCATTCGACACGCTTGTGCCACGCGTCGTTGCGCAGGACCAGTTCGATACGCTGACCCGCATTCCGATCCTGATCTTCTACGGCGA
>NZ_QAIJ01000092.1:36655-68841 GCF_003060985.1 Stenotrophomonas sp. HMWF023 | reverse complement strand
CCCGCCGACCCCGTGAGGCTGCCGGCCCAGGACAGCTGGCGGGCGCGGCTGCAGATGGCGCGGCTGTGGCGGGACGCCGTCAACCGCCATGGTGGCGATGTACGCCTCATCCATCTGCCGGAGATCGGCATCAAGGGCAACAGTCACTTCATCTTCTCCGACCTCAACAACATCGAGATCGCCGATCTCGTATCGACATTCCTTGCCGACAAGCACCTGGATTGAAGGGAGACATCCATGAAGCGAAATGCCCTCCACGCCACACTGCTGGCCATCGCGATAGGACTGGCCGCAGGCAACGCGCAGGCAGCCGATTACCGTGAGAACCCGTATACGTTGGCCTATGAAGGGGCCATCAGCGGCAATGTCGCCGGTGAGGTGAGCATCCATCCGGTGTCGTACACGCTCAATGGCCTGCAGATCGCCGCCAACGTCTACACGCCGCCCAACTACGCACCCGGCAGCAAATACCCGGCAGTCGTGGTGGCGCACCCCAATGGCGGGGTCAAGGAACAGGTTGCAGGCCTGTACGCCCAGCGACTGGCCGCGGAAGGGTATATCACCATCACCGCCGATGCGGCCTACCAGGGGGCCAGCGGCGGTCAGCCACGCAACGTGGACAAGCCCGCCTTCCGCATCGAGGACATCCTCGGCATGGCGGACTACATCACCCGCTATCCGGGCGTCGACACCGCGCGGCTGGGACTGCTGGGCATCTGCGGCGGAGGTGGCTACTCGCTGGCTGCGGCGCAGACCGACAAGCGCTTCAAGGCGGTGGCAACGATCAGCATGTTCAATTCGGGGCGTGTCCGCCGCAATGGTTATGTGGACTCGCAACTGCAGACGATCCAGCAGCGCCTTCAACAGGCATCCGCCGCACGCGCGCAGGAAGCTGCCGGTGGCGAAGTGCTGTACTCGGGCGACGCCAACCTGACCGATGAGCAGATCGCCAGCCTGCCTTTCGATCTCTACCGGCAGGGATATGAGTATTACTGGAAGACGCACGCTCATCCGGGCTCCACCTTCAAGTACACCACCAGCAGCCTGCTGGACCTGATGCGCTGGGATGCGACCGACCAGATCGAACTGATCGACCAGCCGCTGCTGATGATCGCCGGCAGCAAGGCCGACAGCCGCTACATGACCGAGGATGCGTTCGCCAAAGCGACAGGGACCAAAGACAAGGAGCTGTTCACCCTGGAAGGTGCCACCCACATCGAAACCTACTGGGTGCCGCGCCATGTGGACGCGGCGGTGACCAAGCTGACGACCTTCTATGGACGTACGTTGTGATCGACCGTACCAGTCCGGGCGGCGACGAGCAGAACGATCTGCATTGAGGACTTCATGATGACCAGGATACTGTTGGGCATTGCACTGGGTGTCGCCGCGCCCTTGGCGCAGGGCGCTGAAGCAGACACGCAGCAGATCGTGCGTGGTGGCACGCAGGCTTCCACCGCAGGTCCTGCCGAGTACTTCACCGGCAAGGTCCGCGTTGATCCGTTGTTCGCGGCCGACGCGGGCATTCCCGCTTCGGCGGCCTATGTGACGTTCGACGCCGGCGCGCGATCGGCATGGCATACGCATCCCGCCGGGCAACGGCTGGTGGTGGTGTCCGGTGTCGGCCTGACCCAGCAATGGGGCAAGCCAGTGCAGGAGATCCGACCGGGGGATGTGGTGGTCTGTCCGCCGGGAGTGAAGCACTGGCATGGCGCATCGGCGAGCAGTGCGATGACTCATCTGGCGGTGAGCGGCACGATGGATGGCAAGACCGTGCACTGGATGGAGAAGGTCAGTGATGACGCCTACAACGCCCGTTAGCCGGCGACGATGTGGCTGGGTTGCCGCTGGCATCTGCATCGCAACCCTGACCATGCCGCATGCCTATGCCGATCCGCCGCAGGAGACCCGCGCCATGAGCAACACCCACGCCGACGCACAGCAGCTGTCGGCCCGGCAGCAGTCCATCCCGTTGATCGCCGCTGCGATGGCCACCAGCAACATGCCCCGGCTCGACGTGGCGCTGAACCGTGGTCTGGATGCCGGCCTCACCGTCAGTGAAGCGAAGGAAATCCTGGTACAGCTTTACGCCTATACCGGTTTTCCGCGCAGCCTCAACGCGCTGGCGGAACTGCTGCGCGTGACCGATGCCCGCAGGCAGCGCGGCATCGAGGACGCGCCCGGACATGAACCCAGTCGCGCCATTCCGGTAGGGGATGGATTGCTGGCCGCAGGTACCGCCAACCAGACGCGCATCTCTGGCGCACCGGTCACCGGCCCGGTGATGGCGTTCGCGCCGGTCATCAACCAGTACCTGCAGACACACCTGTTTGGTGACATCTTCGAACGCGACAACCTGGACTGGCAGAGCCGCGAGCTGGCCACCGTCGGCGCATTGGCGGCCACGCCCGGGGTGGAAGCACAGCTGCGCTCGCATGTTGCAGCCAGCCAGCGTGTTGGCCTGACCATCGCGCAGCTGCGCCAGGTTGCGCGACTGCTGGCCGAAAGCGGAGAGACCGCCGCCGCAGCGCGTGCCGATGCGGCCATTGACCAGAACGTCGCCGCCTCCGCGCGTTGATGCTTGCCTGCGCTGCGGGCCGGTTCAGCGCGCGTAACGCAGCGCATCGCGCAGCAGGGTGAAGGCCGGTGAGGACTGTCGGCGGCTTGGGTAGTACAGGTGGTAGCCCGGGAAGGGCGGGCACCAGTCGGCCAGTACGCGAACCAATGTGCCGACCTCGATATGTGCGTGCACCAGATCCTCGGGCATGTAGGCCAGGCCCAGCCCTTCCAGCGCGGCCTGCAGGCGCATGGCGATGTTGTTGAACACCAGCTGGCCTTCCACTCTCACCTTCAGTTCCTTGCCCTTCTTCTCGAACTCCCAGGCGAAGATGCCGCCGTGGGTGGGCAGCCGGATGGTGATGCAGTTGTGTCCGGTCAGGTCGTGCGGCGATTTCGGTCTGGGGTGCCGCTGGAAATAGGCGGGCGAGCCCACCACCGCCATCCGCAGATGCGGACCGACCGGCAGCGCGATCATGTCCCGTGCCACCTGTTCCCCCAGGCGGATGCCGGCGTCATAGCCCTCGGCGACGATGTCGGTCAGTCCGTAGTCCACGATCACTTCGATGTTCAGATCGGGATGATCGGGCAGCAGCTTGCCGAGCACGGGTTGCATGACGGTGATCGCCGCGTGCTCGCCGGCGGTGATGCGCAGGCGGCCGGCCGGTTTGTCGCGGAAGGCATTGAGCTGGGCGAGTTCGCTGTCGATCTCTTCGAATCGGGGCGCGATGACGCGCAGCAGCTGTTCTCCAGCTTCGGTCGGCGACACGCTGCGCGTGGTGCGGGCAAGCAGGCGCACGCCCAGGCGCTCTTCCAGTTGCCGCATGGACCGGCTCAATGCCGGCTGGGACATGCCCAGCTGGGCGGCGGCGCGGGTGAAGCTGCGCTCGCGCGCCACCAGCGCGAAGAGGGCCAGCTGATCGTAATGTTCGATCCCCATTGATGCGCACCAGATATAAGCGATATCCGATTATGCCTCTGCAAGACCAGGTGCGGGAGGCGTAGATTGCCGCCATGACGACTCAGCTGCCCGATGCTGACCACCCCACATACCGCTCGACAAGGAGCCAGACATGAAGACCCGGATGCTTGGACAAGGCCTGGAGGTATCTGCCCTCGGGCTGGGCTGCATGGGCATGAGTTCAGCCTATGGGCCGGCCGCCGACAAGCGGGAGATGATCGCGCTCATCCGCACCGCGGTGGAACACGGCGTCACCCATTTCGATACCGCTGAAGCCTACGGTCCCTTCGTCAACGAAGAACTCGTGGGCGAGGCGCTGGCACCGTTGCGCGACCAGGTGGTGCTTGCCACCAAGTTCGGCTTCGACATCGACCCTGCAACCGGTGCACGTGGTGGTGGCACCAACAGCCGGCCCGAGCACATCAAAGCCGTCGCCGAAGCCAGCCTGAAGCGGCTGCGCACGGATCGCATCGACCTGTTCTACCAGCACCGGGTGGATCCGGCGGTGCCGATCGAAGAGGTCGCTGGCGCGGTGAAGGAGCTGATCGCTGCAGGCAAGGTCAAGCATTTCGGGCTCTCCGAGGCAGGCGTGCAGACCATCCGCCGGGCTCACGCCGTGCAGGCAGTGACTGCGGTACAGAGCGAGTACTCGCTGTTCTGGCGAGGCCCGGAAGATGAGCTGCTTTCCGCGCTGCAGGAGCTGCAGATCGGCTTCGTGCCGTTCAGCCCACTGGGTGCGGGTTTCCTGACCGGCAGGATCGACGAGCACACCCGGTTCGATGCCACCGATTTCCGCGCTGTCGTGCCACGCTTCTCTGCAGCGTCGCGCAGGGCGAACATGGCACTGGTCGACGTAGTGAAGACCGTGGCATCGGAGAAGGGCGCAACGCCGGCACAAATCGCATTGGCCTGGTTGCTTGCGCAGAGACCCTGGATCGCGCCGATTCCGGGGACGACGAAGCTGCATCGCCTGGAAGAAAATCTCGGTGCCGTTGAACTGGTGCTCGATGCGCAGGACCTGGCCCGCATCGATCAACAACTTGCGGACATCCACCTCAGTGGCGAGCGGCTTCCCGAGGCAGCACTGAAGATGACCGGCCTGTAGTCCATGCAAGCGTGGCGCGGCCCCGCCTCAGCGCCGCTCATACCACCCGCGCGACGCATTGACGATGCGCACCACCGACAACATCACCGGCACTTCGATCAACACGCCGACCACCGTCGCCAGCGCCGCACCGGAATGCACGCCGAACAGGCCCACGGCAGTGGCAACGGCCAGCTCGAAGAAGTTGCTGGCACCAATCAGCGCCGAGGGGCCGGCCACGCAATGGGCGACCCCCAGGCGTCGGTTCAGCAGGTAGGCCAGCCCTGAGTTGAAGTAGACCTGGATCAGGATCGGTACCGCCAGGATGGCGATGACCAGCGGCTGCCGCACGATCTGCTCGCCCTGGAAGCCGAACAGCAGCACCAGCGTCAGCAGCAGGGCCAGCAGCGAGACGGGCCCCAGCTTTCGCAGCGCGGACTGCAGGCCGGCCTCCCCGCTGCGGGCCAGCAGCCAGCGCCGCAGCAGGGAGGCCACCAGCACCGGCGCGATGATGTACAGCGACACCGACAGCAGCAGCGTGTCCCACGGCACGCTGATCGCCGACAGGCCCAGCAGCAGCGCCACCACCGGTGCATACGCCACCACCATGATCGCGTCGTTCAACGCCACCTGGCTGAGGGTGAAATTGGCATCGCCGCGGCACAGGTTGCTCCACACGAACACCATGGCGGTGCAGGGCGCTGCCGCCAGCAGGATCAGCCCGGCGATGTAGCCGTCGACCTGTGCGGCGGGCAGCGCATCGGCAAACACGTGGCGCAGGAAGAACCAGCCCAGCAGTGCCATCGAGAAGGGCTTGACCGCCCAGTTGATGAACAACGTCACGCCGATGCCTTTCCAGTGCTGGCCGAGCTGGCGCATCGCACTGAAATCGACCCGCAGCAGCATCGGGATGATCATCAGCCAGATCAGCACCGCGATGGGCAGGTTGACCTTGGCCACCTCCGCCGACGCCAGCGCAGCAAATGGCTGCGGCAGTGCGTGGCCAAGCAGGGTGCCGGCCACGATGCACAGCGCCACCCACAGCGTCAGGTAGCGCTCGAACAACCCCATTGGTGCCGGCGCGCTCACGCCTGGCCATCCTCGGGTTGCACGAAACCAATGCGATCCAGCGCGTCTTTCAACTGCCCGCGGTCGGACCAGGTTGCAGCGGGCAATGCCAGCAGGGCCAGCAACCGTGCTTTGACGATGGCGTGTGCCTGCGCGAACGCGGCCGCCTTGTCATCCGCGCTGCCGTCGACGGCGGCTGGATCGGGCAGGCCCCAGTGCGTGCGCACGAAGTCGCCGAACACCACCGGGCACGCCTCGGCCGCTGCGGCATCGCAGACCGTGATCACCAGGTCCATCGGCGCGCCGTCAGCGAACTCGTCCCATGATTTACTGCGCAGGCCTGCGGTGGCGATGCCCTCGGCCTGCAGCTGGGCAAGGGCGAATGGATTGACCGCGCCGGCCGGCTGGCTGCCGGCGCTGAACACCTCGAAGCGGTGGCCGGCCCACGCCCGCAGCGTGGCTTCGGCAAGAACACTGCGGGCGGAATTGCCCGTGCACAGGAACAGAACGCGTTGGGTGGTCACGAAGCGGATCTCCGGTCAGCAGGCGCAATCGGGGGATGTCGGGCTGCAGGCCGGGTCGGGCGAGCCTGCGCAGCAGTTGTGGGTCAGGTAATCGATCAGGCCGGTCATGGCACTGAAGTTGGCGCGGTAGCAGACGTTGCGGCCTTGGCTCTCGCTCTCGACCAGCCCGGCCTGCAGCAGCTCCTTCAGGTGGAAGCTGAGCGTGGCCGGCGGCACCTGCAGGGCGCTGCCGATGTCGCCGGCCATGCGGCCGGCCGGGCCGGCTTCCACCAGCAACCGGAAGGCGGCCAGGCGGGTGGCATGGCCAAGGGCGGTGAGGGCGGCGATTGCATTTTTCGTTTCCATATTTCTAGAATAGTCGAATGAATGAAGCCATCGCAAGTCCCGCCCTCCCGAATCTGGCCGAAGCCTCGCTTCCCCAGCCCGACCTGTCCCTGCTGGGCACCGGCCGCACGCACCCGCCGCGGATCCTGCTGCTGTATGGCTCGCTGCGCCCGCAGTCGTTCAGCCGCAAGCTGGCGCTGGAGGCCGAGCACCTGCTGCGCCACCTCGGCTGCGAGACCCGGGTGTTCGATCCGCATGCGTTGCCCATGCTCGACAGCGTCGGCGCCGATCACCGTGAAGTGCAGCGCCTGCGCGCGTGGTCGCAATGGTCCGAAGGCCAGGTCTGGATCAGCCCGGAGCGCCACGGCACGGTCACCGGCGTGTTCAAGAACCAGATCGACTGGCTGCCGCTGGAAGATGGCAGCGTGCGCCCGACGCAGGGCAGGACGCTGGCAGTGATGCAGGTCAGTGGCGGTTCGCAGTCGTTCAACACGGTCAACACGCTGCGCGTGCTGGGGCGTTGGATGCGCATGCTGACCATCCCCAACCAGTCTTCGGTGGCCAAGGCATGGCAGGAGTTCGACGAGAGCGGGCGGATGAAACCCTCGGCGTACTACGACCGGGTGGTGGATGTGATGGAGGAACTGGTCAAGTTCACCCTGCTCACGCGGGATCGTTCGGACTACCTGGTGGATCGCTACAGCGAGCGCAAGGGTGATCAGCAGGCGGCCGCACTGGCACGTTCGGCAGGGGCGGTGGTCGCACGTTGACGGCAAGCGGCGGCCGCAGGGATGCGCGCGTGCGCGGGCGCATCACCTCAATCCACTACCATGGGCCACCCCTCCAGGATGTGCCCCGATGTCCCTCGTCATCCCGACCCTGCCCAAGCCTCCCGCCGCACGCATCGCCGCCTGGCTGATGATGCTGCTCGGCATGTGGCTGGCACTGAAGCTTGGCCTGGTGGTGACCCTGCTTTCCGGCCTGCTGGTATTCCAGCTGACCCATGTGCTGGCCTCCACCGTGGAAGGCAAGCTGCGTCCCGGGCGGGCACGGGCGATCGCGGTGATCGTGCTTTCGGCGGTGATCATCAGTGCGCTGGTGCTGGCCGGTATTGGCGTGGCCTCGTTCTTCCGCAACGAGACCGGTGGCCCGGACGTGCTGCTGGCGCGGTTGATGGACATCCTCAACACCTCCCGGCACCAGGTGCCGGCCCTGCTGCAGCCCTACATCCCTGAAGACCTGACGGCACTGCGTGCGGCCGTCAATGAATGGGCCGCCGAACACCAGCGCCAGCTGGGCGTGGCCGGCACGTCGGTGGTGCAGGTGGGGGTGCGCGTGCTGATCGGCATGGTGCTGGGTGCGATGATCGCGCTGTACGACGAACTGCCGCTGCCGAAGATGGGTCCGCTGGCGCAGGAGCTGATCGGCCGCACCAGCCGCCTGGCCACCGCGTTCCGCCAGGTGGTGTTCGCCCAGGTCAAGATCTCGCTGCTCAACACCGTGTTCACCGCCATCTTCCTGCTGGGCGTGCTGCCGCTGTTCGGCGTGCACCTGCCACTGTCGAAGACGCTGGTGCTGATCACCTTCATCGCCGGCCTGCTGCCGGTGGTGGGCAACATCATCTCCAACACCATCATCACCATCGTCGCGCTGTCGGTGTCGTTCTACGTGGCCGTGGCTGCGCTGCTGTACCTGGTGGTGATCCACAAGCTGGAGTACTTCCTCAACGCGCGCATCGTCGGCGGCGAGATCCAGGCGCGCGCCTGGGAGCTGCTGCTGGCCATGCTGGTGATGGAAGCGGCGTTCGGCCTGCCCGGGCTGGTGGCCGCGCCGGTGTTCTACGCCTACGTGAAGCGCGAACTGGTGGACCAGCGCTGGATTTGACCCGCCTTCAAGCGAGCGCAGCGCTACACTGATCCGCACGCCAGGGGGTACATCGATGGGCCGCAGGGCATCGCCAAACGGACTGCAGACCTGGCTCTGGATCCTCGGTGGCCTGTTCGTGCTGTGCACGCTGCCGCTGATGGCCATCGCGCTGGTGCAGGGCACGCAGCGCTACACCGAAGCCGAGGCCAACCTGGTCAGCCTGCGGCAGCTGCGGCAGACCTTCGAGCTGGCCAATCTGGTATCGGCCGAGCGTGGACCGGCCAACAGCCTGCTCGGCGCCGACAGCGCCGATGCGCAGGAGCAGCGCCGGTTGGCTGCACAGCTGGTGGTCGCCCGGCAGCGGGTGGACGCAGCGACGCAGCACCTGCAGACCGTGTTCCAGACCGATCCGCGGGTCGTGGACGAAACACCGCGCCTGCATGAAGCGCAGCGGCGGCTGCAGACCGCGCGCGCTGCGGTGGACCGCGTCGCCGCACTGCCCAGGGGCGAGCGCTCGGCAGAGGATGTGGAGCACGCGATCAACAGCATGTTCGCGGTGTACGACCGGCTGCAGGCGCTGACGTCGGTGCAGATCAGCGACCTGGTCGCCGCCGACCGCGAAGCCGCGATTCCTGCCATGCAGGGGCAGATCCTGATCGACCTGCGCGAGCACGGTGGCCGCTTGGCATCGAACGTGATGGCGCCGCTGGCGGTGCCCGGCGCGTGGCGGGAGCCGCAGGTGCGCGCCGCGCAGCAGACCGAGGGCCGCCTGCTGGAGCTGTGGCGGTTGGCCGCCAGCCACGAATCGGTGTTCCGCAGCGAGCCGACGCTGTCCTGGCATTGGGACATGGCGCGCCGGCAGTTCTTCGGCCAGTCGCTGCCGATGGTGGAACAGCTGATCGAAGATGGCCGACGTGGTGTGCCGCCACCCTGGACGGCGGCCGAGTTCACCGCGCGCTACGTGCCCACCCTGCAATCGTTGGAAGCGCTGCGCGATGGCTACCTCGGTGTTTCGATCGCGCGCTTCGAGCACACCCGCAACAAGGAAGCGGTCCGCCTGGCCGTGCTGGCCGCCACGGTGCTGGGGACATTGCTGCTGCTTGCGCTGGCACTGCGCATCGCTCACGTGCAGATCCTGCGGCCGTTGCTGCAGGCGCAGGCGCAGGTGATCCAGATCGCCTCGGATACGCCGGGCACCGAGCAGCATGCCACCCACCCGATGGCGGAAATGCAGCGCCTGTTCGATGCCATCGAGGTACTGCGGGCGAAGTCGCACCAGCGTTCGGCATTGACCCGTGAGCTGCGCGAACTGGCCGATACCGATCAGCTGACCGGCCTGTTGAACCGACGCTCGCTGGAGGGACTGGTACGACAGCGGCATGCCGATGGAAGCACGCAGGCGGTGGTGATTCTGCTGGATGTCGATCATTTCAAGTCGATCAACGATGGGCAGGGACATGCGGCCGGCGACGATGTGCTGGTGCAGGTAGCGCAGTTGCTGCGCAGCCACCTGCGCCGCAACGACAGCGTCGCCCGTTACGGCGGCGAGGAGTTCCTGGTGCTGCTGGCCGACGGCGATCTGGTCAGTGGCCGGCGGCTGGCCGAGTCGCTGCGGGTGGCACTGAGCGGCAAGGACATCGTGCTGGGCAGTGGCGAGATCCTGCGGGTCACCGCCAGCTTCGGTGTTGCCCAGGGCACGCTTGACCCGATCGGCTGGCACGCGCTGGTACGCGCCGCCGACACCGCCATGTACGCGGCCAAATCGCTTGGCCGCGACCGGGTGCAGGTGGCTGCGGGTGGGCGTGCGGCACGCTGAGGGGGGCTCGTTCATCGCCAGCGCACGCGCTTCTGCCTAGACTGGCCGCTCGTTTGCCGGAGGAGTACGCCATGACTCTGCGTTCCGTTGTGACTGCCACGCTGGTGGCGGGCCTGTTCGCTGGCTGCGCCAGCAGCGCACCGCAAGCCGATGCGAGCGTCGATGCACCGCGTCATCCTTCGATCGCCGCTGATGCCAGCCCGGTGCCTGCCTTCACCGGCGGTGGTGAAGGCTGGTCCATCGAGATCGCCTCCACCGGCAAGGGCAACCACGATGCTACGCTCACCATCGCCGGCCGCAACAGCACCGGTACGCTGCGCTACCTCGGCCAGCCGGCCGGTGCGCCCAGTTCGTTGACGGTACTCAACGGCGAGCTGGGCAAGCAGCCGACCATCGTCGAGATCAAGCGCGAGCCCTGCCGCAATGCCGAAGGCGTGGATACATCGGCCAGCGTGCAGGTGACGGTTGAAGGCCAACCACAGCGCCGGGGCTGCGGCTTCCTGGCCGTGTACTGACCGATACACGCATGATCGACATCCCGTTGCTGGAAACACCCCGCCTGCGCCTGCGCGCGCAGCGCCTGGACGACTTCCCCGTGTATGCCGCATTCCTCGCCTCGCCCCGCGCGCGCGGCATGGGCGGGCCGTTCGGCGAGGTCGCCGCATGGGGACAGTTCTGCCACGACCTGGCCAGCTGGCATCTGTTCGGGCACGGCGCGTTGATGATCGAACGCCGCGACACGGGTGAGTGCATCGGCCAGGTAGGCATCAACCACGGCCCGCTGTTCCCGGAACAGGAACTGGGCTGGTTGCTGTATGCGGGGCAGGAAGGGCAGGGGTTCGCCAGCGAGGCAGCGGCGGCGCTGCGTGATTGGGCGTTCGTGGTGCGTGGCCTGCCGACGCTGGTCAGCTACATGGCGCCGGACAACCATGCCTCGCAGGCCGTGGCGGTTCGCCTTGGCGGTGTGCTGGATGCGCAGGCGCTGCGCAGCGATCCGGACGATCTGGTGTTCCGCTATCCGCGTTGACGGTGGATGGTCACTGCAGCGCGAGTGCGCTGCGCGCGGGAACGCCGTATAGGCTCACCGCGTGAAGAAACCGGCAGCAGCCATCCACGTCTCGGTCACCGCGCTGGGCAGACGCTGGGCGCCCACCTGTTGAAGGAACTGCGCATGACCACGCTCACCCTGCCCGAACTGGCCAAGAAGATGGCCGGCATCGATTTCACCATGCTGCAGACCCATGCCGGTGGCCAGATCGCTGGCCGGCCGATGAGCAACAACGGCGATGTGGACTACGACGGCGACAGCTGGTTCTTCACCATGGAAGAGACCGACATGGTGCGCGAGATCAGCACCGACCCGAACGTGGCGCTGAGTCTTACCGGCAGCAAGTCGCTGCTGGGCAAGCCGCCGCTGTTCGTGCACGTGCAGGGCAGGGCAGCGTTGGTCCGCGATCGCGGCACGATGGCCCAGCACTGGGTGAAGGACCTGGAGCGGTGGTTCGAGCAGGGCGTGGAAACACCGGGGCTGGTGCTGATCCACGTGCACGCCAGCCGCATCCACTACTGGGATGGCGAGGACGAGGGCGAAATCGTGGTCTGATCGCGGGGGCCGCACAGGGACCCGTGCCTTGCATCCATGGGTCAGGAGTGCGCAGGCTCGCCGGACCATGCTGCCAGTTCCGGCGCCAGCGCATGTTCCACTGCGCGGCGCAGCAGGGCCGGGGCCACGTAATGCCGATGCGCGCTGTCGATCATCGCCATGTAGAAGCGACCGAACGCATTGAGCGTCTGCACGCGCGAGCCCAGGCTGATTTCGACCTGTCCGTCCTCGCCGAACTGCACGCGTACGCTGCTGCGGAAGCGCAGATGACGGTCATCGGCACCGAGCAGCACTTCGGCACACCGGTCTTCCGCATCCACCTGCGCATCCAGTACCGGGAAACGTCCACCGAAGACGCGGCTGCGGTCGCTGGACAGCAGTGACGACACCGGGCAACCCAGCGGGGAGGTGCGCAGACGCAGCGGCGCAACCAGGCGATTGCGCAGGGCCATCAAGCGGCCGACGCCGGCTGGTGGGTTGCGCAGGAATCCGTCCAGGACGTCGGCCAGCAGGGCGGAGGCGGAGCGATGGCCGGTCTGCCCGCCGTGCAGCGCCAGCGTGGTCGTGTCGTTGTAGTGACTGTGCGGCAGTGCGCTGGCGAGCATCCCCTGCGTCGGCGCTGCGCTGCTGCAGACCGGGTACGCCGGCGTCGCCCGTTCCACGAATCCGCGCAGTGGCTCCAGGCTGAAGCGGCGCAGCGGCCCGAGCAGCGTGCGCGTCTGCGCGCACAGGCGCGCTCGCAGGCTGGGTGCTGCCGCCTGCAGTGACAACTGCAGCAACGGTGTGGCCGCCAGCGTGGTTGCGGTGGGCCAATGCGCGGCAGGCAGCACGTCGGTCAGGCTGGGAATGTCTGCGGCATTGGCCTGTGCCTGTTCGCGTGCCTGCTCGCTCATTGCCCCGGCCAGCTCATTGCTGTGGCACGAAAGCGCGAACAGCGCAGGGTGTGCCGGACTGTTCGAGGCGAACTGGTGCCAGGTGCCGCCGCCAAAGCGCACGGTGAACAGGCAATCCGGTGGGATGCGGACACGACGCAGTGACCGCAGGAAGTGTGCGGGATCGTCCGCCAGCTGCCCATCGGATGCGCTGGCAAACCGTAGTTCGGCACCCGCACTGCCGGCGATGGCGGTGAACATGCGCGGCCCGGCATGGCGATGGAAGGGATGGCCGCCGGCACCCACCACGAAGCTGTACAGCGATGACGCATCGCCGTGCTGCAGGTGCATGCCACCCAGCCGCGCCGAGGGCTCGTCCAGTGCATCGATGAAGGCCGGATGGTGGCGCTGGCGCTGGCTGGCATCGCTCACCAGCGCATCGCCGGCACCGATGCCGAGCTGCGCGATCAAGGTGACTTCCACTGGGCCACCGCCATCCTGCGCCGGAAGCTGGATACTCGGGAACGAACGGCTGGTGCGGGTCGAACCGGGCATCGCAGTGCTCCTCAGCGGGCAGGTGTCTTGCGGCGTGCGCGCGCTTCGCGCTTCAGCGGGCCACCGACCGGACAGACTTCGGCGGCCCAGGAAAACAACGTGTTGGCCAAGCGGTCGGGCACCTGCCGGAAGTACACGAACTGGCCGCGCTTCTCGCGTTCGATCAGGCCGGCGTCTTCCAGGATGCGCAGATGGCTGGACAGTGCCGGCTTGCTGAAATCGAAGCGCTCGGCCAGCTCGCCCGCGCTGAGCTCGCCGGCGCTGAGGTAGGCCAGGATCTGCCGGCGTGCGGTGGAGGCCAGGGCTTCGAAGATGCGGTCCATGGGGTCAGTTAACTAATTCGTTAACTGATATTCCCCCTGGGGCCGGATACTGTCAAGCGCGGGCGTGCCCGTTGCGTTCTGCCACCCGGCTTTGCCATCCTCCCCGCTGTTTTCCGTTCCGTGGAGTTGCGATGCGCCCTGCGCCCTGGCTGATGGCTGGCCTGCTGCTGCCGATCGTGGTGATGGCCCAGCCCGCGCGTGCGCCGAAGGCACCGGCGCAGGATCCCTTCAGCGAACTGTTCGACACCGCGTGCATGCAGCACATCGGTGCGCCAGCGCGGCTGCAGTCGCTGATGGATGCCAACGACCTGACCCCGCTGCAGCCGGCCGAGGCGGCCACGCTGCTGCAGGGCCAGGCGGGCATGGCGTGGATGGTGCCGTTGGCCAGTGGCCGCTATGCGGTCAGCTGGGCCGACGATGGCACCTGTACCGTGTATGCCGAGAAGGCCGATCCGGCGGTGGTGCAGAAGGGCTTCGCGCGGCTGATGCAGGCCGCGCCGAAACCGCTGCAGATCCGCTCGCTGCCCTCGCGCGGTCCATTGTCC
Organism: Stenotrophomonas sp. HMWF023; assembly: GCF_003060985.1. Classification (NCBI taxonomy): domain Bacteria; kingdom Pseudomonadati; phylum Pseudomonadota; class Gammaproteobacteria; order Lysobacterales; family Lysobacteraceae; genus Stenotrophomonas; species Stenotrophomonas sp. HMWF023. The sequence continues at coordinate 54,744 of NZ_QAIJ01000092.1, read as the reverse complement.
GGCGACCAGGTGGCGATCCAGTACGGCTGGGCAACGCCGGGTGAAAGCAAGCTGCGCGTGCGCTTCCGGCTGGTTACCCGGCAGGCCGCCGAAGCGGGGGTGCAGGCGATGGCCTCGGTCACGCCGGGCGAAGCGATGCGCGAACAGGCCGCGCCGCCTGCATCCGCCCCCGCCCGGTAACGCGGGCGGAGCAGAAGCGATTCAGCCAACAGCCTGCGGATGTGATATATCGTTTATCGATAAATTCACCCCGGGGCGGCAGGGCCGCTCCACATCGGAGGCTGCTTGACCGTTCGTCCTGCCCGCGCCCTTCCTGCGCGCGGCTTGTTCACCCTGGCCCAGACCGCCGTGCAGGCAGTGCGCGCAATGTGCTGGCTGGGCATCCTGGCCGCGCTGCTGGCGGTGCCGCTGGTGGCCTACGACCGCAGCTGGCTGCTGGACAGCGTGCATGACGCGCAGGCGGCGGCGGTGCACGGTTCGCATCTGTTCCTGCATTTCTGCGTGGGCCTTGCCGCCATCGTCGCGCTGCTGGTGCTGTGCCTGGTATTCCTGCGCCACCTGGCGAGGCTGCTGCGGTCTGCGGCCAACGAACGCCCCTTCACCCATGCCAATGCCGTGCGCCTGCAACGCATGGCCTGGCTGATGCTCGCGATGGAGGTGCTGTCCATCCTGATCGGCCTCTACGCCAGCTGGATGGGGCCGGACTTCGCCTGGATGGAGGTGGGCGGTGGCATGTCGATCACCGGCCTGGTCGCGGTGCTGATGCTGTTCGTGCTCGCGCGCGTGTTCACCGTCGGCGCAGCGATGCGCGACGATCTGGACAGCGTGATTTGATGAGCATGACCTGATGGCGATCATCATCACCCTCGACCGCATGCTGCAGCAACGTGGCATGACCTTGTCCGAGCTGGCCGGGCGCATCGACATCACCCTGGCCAACCTGTCGATCCTGAAGACCGGCAAGGCACGTGCGATCCGCTTTTCCACGCTCGATGCGATCTGCCGCGAACTGCAATGCAGCCCCGGCGACCTGCTCGGGCATGACCCCACGCAGGCGCAGGATGCGGATTGACCTTCGCCCCGCCGCACACCTGCACTGCACCACTTTCCCCTTACTGACGAAACGGACCTGAAATGGAATGGTTGGCTGACCCCTCGATATGGATGGGCCTTGCAACCCTGGTCGTGCTGGAGATCGTTCTCGGCATCGACAACCTGGTGTTCATCGCGATCCTGGCCGACAAGCTGCCGCCGCACCAGCGCGACCGCGCGCGGGTGATCGGCCTGGCATTGGCGCTGCTGATGCGGCTGGTGCTGCTGGCGGCGCTGGCCTGGATCATGAAACTGACCGAACCGCTGGTCACCCTGTTCGAGCACAGCTTCTCCGGGCGTGATCTGATCCTGCTGGGCGGCGGCCTGTTCCTGCTGTTCAAGGGCACGATGGAACTGCACGAGCGGCTGGAAGGCCGTGAGCATCATGAAGATGGCAAGAAGGTCTACGCCAGCTTCGCAATGGTGGTGGCGCAGATCGTGGTGCTCGATGCGGTGTTCTCGCTGGACTCGGTGATCACCGCCGTCGGCATGGTCGACAACCTCGGCGTGATGTATGCGGCGGTGACCATCGCGATGGTGCTGATGCTGCTGGCCAGCAAGCCGCTGACCCGCTTCGTCAACAAGCACCCGACCGTGGTGGTGCTGTGCCTGGGCTTCCTGCTGATGATCGGTTTCAGCCTGGTGGCCGAGGGCCTGGGCTACAAGATCCCGAAGGGGTACCTGTACGCGGCCATCGCGTTCTCGATCCTGGTGGAAGCGTTCAACCAGTGGATACGTTTCAACCGCGAGCGCAACGAGCAGCGCCAGCCGTTCCGCCAGCGTACCGCCGATGCAGTGCTGCGCCTGCTGGGCGCGCGCCAGGCCAATGGCCACGATGAGGAAGAAGCCGATGAGCGCGGCAGCACCGAGGAACGCCTGCAGCCGGCCGAGCACGAGATGATCCGCAGCGTGCTGGGCCTGGCTGACCGCCCGGTGTCCAGCGTGATGACCGTGCGTGCCGACGTGCAGTGGATCGACATGGCGCGCGGTGACGACGACGTGGTCGCCCGCCTGGTGGCGTCGCCGCATACGCGGATGCTGGTGGGCGACGGTGACCTGGACAGCCTGCGTGGCGTGGTGCAGAGCCGCGACCTGCTGGCCGACCTGCTGCAGGGCAAGCCACTGCAACTGGAAGGCAACCTGCGCGAGCCGCAGTACGTGCTGTCCAGCGCCAGTGCATTGCAGGCCCTGGAGCTGATCCGCCAGCACCCGGTGCCGCTGGCGGTGGCGGTGGACGAGTACGGCAGCGTGGAAGGCCTGGTGACTGCCAACGACCTGCTGGCGGCCATCGCCGGTGACCTGGCCGATACCCAGGACGAGCGCTATGGCGTGGTCGCGCAGGGCGAGGACTGCTGGGACGCCGACGGCGCGCTGACCCTGGACGACCTGCAGCGGCTGGCCGGCGTGTCACTGCCGCGCAGTGCGGACTACATGACCATCTCCGGGCTGGTGCTGGAACAGCTGGGGCGCCTGCCCGACATCGGCGACACGCTGGAGGTGGCCGGTATCCGCATCACCGTGCTGGCGATGGAGAAGCGCCGCATCACACGATTGCGAGTGGAGCGCTTGCCGGAGGCGTGACGACGGCAGGGCCGAGCCCATGCTCGGCTCTATCCATTGCCATCTTCTGCCGTCACCATGGTGGGCCTGTTTGCCGTTCTGGATTGTCGTAGTGCTGAGTACGATTGGTTTTCTGATGGGCCTGTATGTGGCCTGGCGCCTGTTCTGGCCACTGCGCCTGCCCGTCTGGTTGAAGGTGGTGCTGTCCGTGCTGCTGGTGGGCATTGCCGTGCAGCTGCGCATCGTTGCCAGCTTCTGGGGCACGATGGCCTCGCCGGAAATTCCGAAGATGGCCATCGCCACGCTGGCCACCGGCTCCACCGCGGTGCTGCTGCTGGCCCTGGCGCTGCTGGTGCTGGACGCCGGACTTTTGATTGCGCGCCTGTTGCGCGCACCGCGTGCCCTCTCTGCACTGCGCAGCAGGGCGCTACGCCCGTCGGCGGCGGTGCTGGCGCTGCTGCTCAGCGGCTTCGGTGTCAGCCAAGGCATGGCCGTACCCCAGCCGCGGCATATCGAGGTGGCGATCGACGGCCTGCCGCAGGCCTTCGATGGCTACCGCGTGCTGCAGCTCACCGACATCCATGCCAGCCGCCTGCTCACCGGCGACTGGGTGCGCCAGGTCGTGGGTGAAAGCAATGCACTGTCGCCCGATCTGGTGGTGATCACCGGCGACCTGATCGACGGCAGCGTGCAGGCGCGCCGCAACGATTACACGCCGCTGGCTGACCTGCGTGCGCCGGACGGGGTGATCGCCATCACCGGCAACCACGAGTACTACGCGCAGTACAGCGAATGGATGCAGGCGTTCCGCGCGCTGCACATGCAGGTGCTGGAAAACAGCCACACCCAGGTGCGCCGTGGTGATGCCGCGCTGACCATCGCCGGGGTGACCGACCCGGTGGCCTCGCGCTATGGCCTGCCACTGCCCGACCTGGACGCCGCGCTGGCCGGTACCGATCCTGCCGCGCCGGTGATCCTGCTCGACCATCGGCCACGCAATGCGCGCGAAGCGGCTGCACGCGGGGTGAAGCTGCAGCTTTCCGGGCACACCCATGGCGGCCAGATCATCGGCATGGACCAGCTGGTGAAGCGTGCCAACGGCGGCTTCGTTTCCGGCCGCTATGCGGTGGATGGCATGACGCTGTACGTGAGCAACGGCGCCGGCCTGTGGGCCGGGTTCCCGGCGCGCATCGGCGTGCCGTCGGAGATCACGTTGATCACCCTGCGCCGGGCGCCGTGACAGAGCGGGGTCGGATCCCTTTGCGAATGGCAAAGGGCTCTGACCCCGTTTGCCACGGAGGGCGAGCATCCACGCATGGCGTGGATCTACTGCTTTCCTTCCGGGGCATCCACGCATGGCGTGGATCTACTGCATCGTCACTGCCGCCATGACACCCTTCGGCGATGAAGGAAAACACGCGATGACGGCGGGGCGGCAGCGCTCGATGTGGGTGGCCGGCCTGTCCACGGTGGTGGAGTGGTACGACTTCACCCTGTACCTGTACTTCGCCACGGTGCTGTCGCGGGTGTTCTTCGGCGGCGGCCAAGAGGCGATGCTGGTAACCCTGGCCGGCTTCGCGGTGTCCTACCTGATGCGTCCGCTGGGTGCGCTGTGCTTCGGCCACCTGGGCGACCGGCTCGGCCGGCGCTGGATGCTGCTGGCCTCGATGGCGCTGATGGCGGCGGCCATGCTGGCCACCGCGTTGCTGCCGACGGCGGCGACCGCTGGTGCGACTGCTGGCGTGCTGCTGTTGATCCTGCGCTGCGTGATGGCATTCTCGGTGGGCGGCGAATACACCGGCGTGGTTGCCTATCTGCTGGAAAGCGCACCGGCGCGACGACGTGGCCTGGTCACTTCGTTGGCCTCGGCGGCCAGTGAAGTGGGCGCGTTGCTGGCAGTGGCGATCTCCGCACTCACCGTGGCGCTGTTGCCTGCGCCGCAGCTGGACAGCTGGGGCTGGCGAATCCCGTTCTTCTTCGGCGCGGCGCTGGCACTGGTGATCCTGATCGCGCGTTCGGGCATGCACGAATCGCCGGAGTTCGAACGGCAGCGGCGCGAAGGCAGCATTCCGGCCACGCCGCTGCGGCACGTGCTGCGCAACCATCCTGGCGCGGTGGCACGCACGTTCGCGATTTCCGCACTGGGTTCCATCACCTACTACGTGGGCATCACCTATGTGCCGGCGTTCCTGCACGCGCAGGGACACGCTGAAGGCGATGCGCTGTGGCTGTCGACCATTGCAGCGGTGGCGGTGATCGCGATCACCCCGCTGTGTGGTGCGTTGTCCGATCGCTTCGGGCGGCGTCCGCTGCTGCTGGGGCTGACGGTACTGGCGGCGCTGCTGCCGCTGTCGATGTTCGGCTGGATGGCGTCTGCCGCGCCGCTGGGCATCGTGCTGGCAGCGGTGGTGCTGGCCTGCGTGGCCGGCGGCATCAGTGCCGTCGCCGCACCGGCCACGGCAGAACAGTTCCCGGGCGAGGGCCGGGTCAGTGGACTGGCGTTGGGGGTGACCATGGCCACCGCGGTGTTTGGCGGGGCAACGCCGTGGCTGGCGCAATGGTGGGTGGAACGCAGTGGCTGGGCAGCGGCGCCGGGGGCGATGATCGCGCTGGTGGCGGTGCTGGTGCTGCCGGTGCTGTGGACGCTGCCGGAGACCGCGCCGAAGACCCGCCCCGTGTCCCGGGGCGGGCAGTGAGCGCTTAGACCTTCAGGGTCTGCTCGATGTCGGCCAGCACTGCGGCTGCATCAACGCCAATGGCAATCGACTGCAGCACGTGGCCATCCCACACGCTGGGGCCGAAGCCCATGCCTTCCGGCTTGGGAATGGTCATGCCACGGGCGACGCCGTCGGTGGCCACGCGCACGCTGGCGCGCTCGAACTGGAACAGCTCCGGGCGGGTCAGGGCGATGCAGGCGCAGCAGTCGTGCACGACCATGCCCTTGTGGCCGGCCTGCAGATAGAAGTCGACGTAGTCCTGCGACAGCGCGCGCACCAGTTCGGCATCGGCGCCACCGATGGCGGCCAGTTTGTCCAGGCCGTCACGGTCCATTTCTACGCGGGTGGTCACGTCCAGGCCGATGGCGGTCACCGGCCAATTGGCGGTGAACACGATGTCAGCCGCTTCGGCGTCGCCCCAGATGTTGGCCTCGGCCGCCGGGGTGATGTTGCCGTTGACGTGGAACGCGCCGCCCATCAGCACCACGCCACGCACCAGGCCGGCGATGTCCGGTGCCTGCTGCAGGGCCAGCGCCAGGTTGGTCATGCGGCCGACCGCCACCAGGGTCACTTCGCCCGGATGGGCGCGGACCAGGTCGATGATCAGCTGGTGGGCCGGGCGGCTGTCGGTGGCCACATCCAGGGCCTCCGGCACCGGGTGGTTGCCCAGACCGTTGTAGCCATGGATGTGCACCGGCCAGGCTTCCGGGGTGGCTTCAGGCTGCAGCGGGCCTTCAGCGCCGCGCGCGACCGGCGCGGACAGGCCCCAGGCCTGCTTCAGGTACAGCGCATTGTGGGTGGTCGATTCCACCGAGGCATTGCCGAAGGTGGTGGTGACCCCGATCAGGTCGATCTGCGGATGCTTGTGCAGGTACAGCAGCGCCAGCGCGTCGTCGACGCCCGGGTCGGTATCGAAAATGACTTTCAACATGTTGTTGTTCTTCTTCTTCCGTGTGGTGCAGGGGGGCCGGCGGCCCCCGAGGGCAGGCCGGCGCGCCCTACATTGTCCCATCTTCATGACAGGCAGGGCGAACCGGCGGCGGTGGTATCGTCTGCGGGCCCAAGGACGGAGAGAGAGCCGATGACGTTACGACCGCTGTTGCTTGTCGGGGGGCTGGCGTTGGGGTATCTGGCTGGAGCATCGCCGGCATCGGCAACGTCCGTGGCGCCCAGACCAATGCAGGCGCTGGTGGCAGAGGCCGAGGAAATCGTTGTAGCCAAGGTGCTGGCGGTGGAGATGGTCGACGGTGCTGGCCGGCCAGTGACCGACGTCAAGGCGCTCACCGGGCCGGGTCTGGACAACCAGATCCATCTGGTGCTTCAGGTCAATGAGGTCATGCGACCGGAGAACGGGGGGCTGCCCGGGACTCTGCGGGTGCCCTTGTGGAGCATGTGGCACGATTCGCTGGCGGCGGCCCGCGATCGCGAAATGGGGCGGGAATGGATCTTCCTGCTCAAGCGTGATCGTCACCAACCCGTATACCCGATCGATTTCCAGTGGCCGCTGCAGGAACGCGGCCGGATCCAAGCGCTGATGGCGTCACCCTGAAGATCCCAATGCAAGGAGCTGCGCCATGTTGGCTGTGACCCTCGTCCTGATTGCCCTGGTGCTGGGGCTGAACCTGGTGGCCAGCTTCGTGGTGCTGGGGCGCGACGACCTTCCGGTCAGCAGCCGCGCCGGGCAGCTGCTGGTGGTGTGGCTGCTGCCGCTGGTCGGCGCGATCGTGTGCATGGCGATGGCCACCGCCGATGGCTCACCCGCACGGGGCGATGGCAATGGCAGTGGGCCCGCCGATTTCTCCGGCGGCTATTCCGGAGACAGCAACAGCCACCACAGCTACAGCAGCTCGGACTGCGGCAGCGGCGACAGCGGTGGAGGCGGTGACGGCGGCAGTTGCGGCGGCGGCGATTGAGGAGACGTTCCAGGTTGCCGGCCAGCGGCCGGCACTACCGTGACCTGGCCTCGCCGGGGTAGTGCCGGCCGCTGGCCGGCAACCCCATGAACTCAGCTTCCGCCTTCGGTCGGCAACGGCGCAGGCACGTTCAACAATCCGCCGCTGGCCACATACGCGGCCAAGGCCTGGCCCTGGCTGAGCAGGTGGCGTTCCATCGTGCGTTCGGCGGCCGCGGCATCGCGCTGGCGGAAGCACTCCATCAGTTCGCGGTGTTCGGCCAGCGACTGCGCCGTGCGCCCCGGGGCCAGCAGCTGGCGGCCGCGATGCATCTTCAGGATGCGGTGCAGGTCGTGGGTGATACGGATCAGCCACGGGTTGCCGGCATAATGCTGCACCGTTTCGTGGATGAGGTAGTTGTTGCGGTAGTACTCGGCGATGTTGCCGTCTGCGGCGGCCGTTTCCATCGCCGCGTGCAGTTCTTCCAGCTGCTGCACGCCGGCGTCGTCGATGTGCTTGACCGCTTCATGCGCACAGCGGCCTTCCAGCATCGCCATCACCGGGAACAGCTGGTTGAGGTCTTCCAGCGTCAATCGGGTGACCCGCGCACCGCGACCCGCATCGATCTGCACCAGGCCTTCGGCGGCGAGCAGCTTCAGCGCTTCACGCAGCGGCGTGCGGCTGATGCCCAGTTCCTCGCACAGCGCCGGCTCGTCGATCCACTCGCCCGGGGGCAGGCGGTAGTCGTAGATCCGCTCGCGCACGTGTTCGGCCACCTCTTCATACAGAGGGGCGCGCTTCTTCGGAGTACGCGGAGCGGGGGCGATGGCCATGCACAAAGTGTAACGCCAGGTAGTGCCGGCCGCTGGCCGGCAACCCGTGATCGTTGGACGGATCCACGAGGTTGCCGGCCAGCGACCGGCACTACCGCAGGCATTTACATCCAGCCCGGCACCACGAACACCAGCCAGGCCAGCAGCGGGCCGAATGCCACCACCAGGCCGCTGTAGACCAGGAAGCGGCGGAACAGCGTTTCGCGTTCTTCCTTCGCGGCAGAGGCCACCACCAGTGCGCCGTTGGTCGAGAACGGGCTGACATCGACGATGGTGGAGGACACGGCCAGCGCGCAGATCACGCCAGCGGCACTGATATGGCCCTGCATCAGGAACGGCACCGCCAGCGGAATGGTGGCGCCCAGCACCGCTGCCGACGAGGCGAACGCGGAGACGATGCCACCCACGTAGCAGACCAGCAGCGCACCCAGCAGCGGGATACCGATGCTGGAGACGCCGTGGCCGATGAAGTCCACGGCACCGGCATGTTCCAGCACGCCGATGTAGGTGACCACGCCGCAGATCAGCAGCACGGTGGACCAGCTGATGCCATCCACCGCACCCTTCTGGCTCTGCGGCGACAGCAGTGCCAGCACCACCGCAACGGTGATCGAGACCAGGCCGACGTTGAGGTTGTAGATCAGTGCGGCAACGCCCAGGCCGAGCAGGCCGATCAGGGTGAACAGCCGCTCGCGGGTCAGCCCCACCGCATCCAGCGCCACCGGATCGTTGGACAGGGTGCCACCACCGGCCGCGACCAGCGCACCGTGGCCTTCAATGGCGAACTGCCGCGACGAGGCCTGCGGACCACCGGCCATCGCCAGTTCCGCCGTGCCGACCGTGCCCGCAGCAGTGATCGAACCGCGACGCAGCAGCGCGATGCCGCCGAAGGCGAAGAAACAGATCGTGGCCATCATGAAGTTGAAGCCGAGGCTGGTCAGGAACACCGCCATCTCGGTGACTTCCAGCCCGGCCTTCTGCACCACGCCATTGGTGATGCTGCCGTACACGCTGATCGGCGAGAAGCCACCCGCCTGCGCACCATGGATCACCAGCAGGCCCATCATCAGCGGATTGATGTTGTACTGCTTGGCAAAGCGAAGTGCGACCGGGCCGATGATCGCCACGGCCGCCGGGCCCAGCGCACCGAAGGCGGTCAGCACCGCGGTGATCACGAACATCACCCACGGAATGGCCACGATATGGCCGCGCACTGCTTTCACCGCCCAATGCACCAGCAGGTCGATGGTGCCGTTCTTCTGCGCGATGGCGAACAGGTAGGTGATGCCGACCAGGGTCAGGAACAGGTCGCCCGGGAAGCCGGCGAGGACTTCCTTGCCTCCCATGTCGACCCACAGCCCGCCGATGATGAAGGCCAGCGCGAAGGCGACGGCACCCATGTTGATCGGCATCGCGGTGGCGACGATGAACATGATCACCAGACCGATGATCGTTGCTATTTGTGGAGTCATGCGCCCTCCCAGACACCTGATTCGCGTACTGCACGGATGGAAGCCCGCCATCCCGGGGTATGGCCTGTTACGTACTGCGCGTTACGTACTGCTCAAACCCGCTACTGCTCAAACCCGTTACTGCAGCCGCTGCAGCGCGCTGCGGACCCACGCCACCGCGCCGTCCAGGCTCTGGAATTCCTCGATCGCGCGCACCTCGCAGCACGGATAGGCCGGGGCGATCATGCGTGCCAGCGCGTTGCCCGAGCCCAGCTGCAGGAACACCCGCGCGCCGCGCTCGAAGGCCTGACGCATCACCTGTGCCCATTCGATGGTCTGCGCCAGCTGCGCGGACAGCGTATGTACCGTCGTCGTGGTGTCGCGCACCGGCCGTGCATCGATGCCAGCCAACAGCGGCAGGCGAGGGGCATGCAGGGTGGTGGACTGCAGCGCCACCGCAAACGGTTCGACTGCCGCCGACAGCAGTGGCGTGTGCGCCGGCACATGCACCGGCAGCAGGCGTACCTCTGCGCCCTGCGCGTGCGCGGCAGCGGCCAGCGCCTGCAGGGCCGGCAACGTGCCGCCGACGATGAAATGATCTGCGCCGTTGGCAATGGCCACGTGTGCGCCATGGGTTTCGCACAGCGCCTGCACAGTCTGTCGATCCAGCCCCAGCACGGCCTGCATACCCGCACCGGCGGGGCTGGCAGCATCCATGAAGCGCGCGCGCTGGGCCGACAGCGAAAGGCAGATGGTGGCATCGAAACTACCGGCGATGGAGTGCGCCGCCAGTTCACCGATGCTGTATCCGGCCAGCACGATCGGGCTCGGCAGGGTGTCGCGCAGGACATGCCATTGCGCGATGGTGGCAGCGCACAGCAGCGGTTGCGCCTGTGCGTTGTCGAAGCGGTCGTCGGCGGCCGCGGCAGCGAACACGTCGCGTCCCAGCACGTCGCCCGCCGCGTCCAGTACCGCGCGTGCAGCGGCGATGCCACGCACGCGGTCGAACATCGCCGGATGCTGCGCACCTTGTCCGGGGCAGAGCAGGGCCAGGCTCATGCGCCCTCCTGTTGCAGCAGGAACCAAGCGCAGGCCAGCAGATCGGCACTGCCACCCGGGCTGAGCCGACGCATCACGAATGCATTGCCCATGGACTGCAGGCGCATGCGCCAGTCCGGCGCGAAGGCGCCACCCGAGGAAAGGAATGCGGTCGCTTGTTGCTGGGCCCAACGCAGGCCCTCGGCGCCACCACGGTGCAGCAGGTTCAGATCATCCACCTGTGCCACCAGCTGCATCAGCGTGTGGCACAGCGCGGCATCACGCGGCAGACCGCTGTCCAGCGCGTGGCGCAGGGTAGGCAGGGCCAGCTCGCGCAGCACCGGGTAACCGGCGGCGGCCTGTTCGCGTACCCCGCAGACGCCATGCCGTGCACGCGCGCGCTGTCCCGGGCTGTGCGGGTCCAGTGGCGCCGCGATGAGCGCGTCTTTCCACTGCTGGACCGCCAGACACACCTGTGCGCCGGATACGGCATGGTCATGCACGCGCCGGCACCCAGCCGCGGCAGCCACCAACAGGCCAAGGCTGAAGATCGCACCGCGATGGGTGTTGATGCCGGCGGTGGCGGCCAGCATGGCCGCTTCGGCGGCAATGCCGTGATCGCGCAGCACCGTGAAGGGGGCACCCGCGGCACCGGCCCTGGCCACCGCAGTGAAGTAGTGGCGCAGTGCGAACAGGCTGCGCAGGAAGGTGCTGGCATCCATGTCGTCATGGCTGCCACTGTTGAACGGGGTGACCAGGCCCGGTTTCGGGGCGCAGGCCAGCTCGGTGTGCAGGCTGGCAATGGCCAGCCGTCCCAGGCGTGCGCTGTCGACCGTCGCGCCGCATGCAGGCAACGGCTTGCGGGCGGCACTCATGCGATCGCCTCGCGCGTGGCGAACAGCGTATCGCGCGCTTCCAATGCGGCTCCGTCCAGGCGCTTCACCAGCACCTGCCGACTGCGGCCGGCAAGTTCGCGCCAGTTCACCGCGCCGCCATCGGGCAGGCACAGCTCGCCATCGAGACGATGCGGATGGCGGCTCTCCCATGCCAGCAACTGCGCGATCAGCGCCTCGGCCTGCGCGGCATCGGTCACCTGCCACAGCAGGTCGATGTCCGAACGCTCGTGAACGTAGGGCAGGGCAGTCAGCCATTGCCATGCGAAGGCGCCGAACACCCGGGCCGGGGCCAGTGCCTGCAGGTCGTGAAGTGATTCCTGCCATGCCTGCGGCACAACGGCGTCGCCTGCTGCCAGCAGCTCACTCAATGCCGGCGGTGCATGCATGCGAGCGACGTCGCGCAACGGCACGCGCAACGACAGGCGCTGCTTGCCCTCGGCCGGTGGCAATGGAACGCCCAGTCGCAGGCGCGGATCGGGATCATCCGCTGCACGACGCGCCACCACCGCAGGCAAGCCCTGCGCCAGCCATGCGGCAAGGCGCGGCTCGTGCGTGGGCACGTCGGCCCGCCAATCGGCATCGGCGGACAGCCAGACCAGCGTGTGCCGGGCAGGCCGCTCAGGCATTGCCCTGGCTCACCGCAGTGGCCACTTGCGCAGCCAATGTACGGCCACCGCGTTCGGCGCCCAGCGCGGCGCGATGGTCACCGTCGGCGGGCGCACGCAGCGCCTCCAGCAGATGACGCGCCAGGTCGCCATCCCACAGCGATTGCACTGCGCCCATCGCCACGTAGTTCTCCACGCCCGGCGCGAACACCGGCGAGGTCAGGCTCAGTGCCTGCAGTTTTTCCAGCGGCTGCTTGGTCACCCGTGCCATCGCGCGCAGGTCCATCACCCGCACCTGCGCATCGGGCAGGGCATGGATGTGGTCGGCCATCAACCCGAACGACAGGAAGCCGCCGCTGACCGATTCGCCATAGACCAGCGTGACCAGGCGCGCACCGCGGCGGCGGGCCAGTTCCAGGGTCTGTGCGAGGTGGGCGAAGTAGCCGTTGATGCCCAGCAGTTCATCGCGGCGCGCCAGCCGCTGGCCGGCGGTATCGACCAGCATCACGATGGGACGCTGCGGATGTGCAGCGGTGCTGGCCAGCACGGTATCGGCCAGCACCAGCGCGTGGTCCACACCGACTTCGATCCTGTCGGTGGTGCCGATCACCGTCACTTCACCGTCGTCGGTGGTCGCTGTGCCGGTCAGTACCGAATCGTTCACCGCGATCGCATGGCCACGCGGGAACAGTGCTTCCAGCAGCGAATTCAATGGCAGGCTCATGGCAGGCTCCGGTGCGCAGTCGCAGCGAGGAAGGCATCGGTTTCCAGCAGCGCCAGACGTTCCGGGTCGGCAATGCCCTGGCGTGCCCAGATCTGCAGGCCATCGTTGCAGTCGCCCCACGCCTGTACGCGCGCCTTCAACGCGGCGTGGCGTGCCTGCAGCGCGGCCAGTGCCGCGTCGGGGTCGGCACTGGTGGTGTCTGGCTGCAGCGCATCAGAGGCGGCCTTGGCGAATGCGCTGATCGCATCGGGCACCAGCACCTGCGCCTGGTCGATCAGGTAGCGGTGCTTGCCACCGGTCACCCGCCACACCAATGCGCGGTCGCGCGAATCGAATTCCTCCACGCCGCGCACGGTCTCGATCACTTCGGGGCCGGACAGCGACAGCCGTCCTTCTTCGGACATGATCACCGTACTGCAGCAGCGGGCGACGATGCCCATGCCGCCGAAGGCGCCGTTGCCACTGCCAATCAGTGCCACCACCGGTACCCCGGCCGCCCGCGCGCCGAGCGTGGCGCGCATGATTTCTGAAATGGCGATCAATCCCGCATTGGCTTCATGCAGGCGCACACCGCCGGTATCGAGCAGCAGCAGCACGCCATCGGGATGGGTGTCCGCCGCGCGGCGCAGCAGGCCGGTCAACTTGGCGCCATGCACCTCACCCACGCCGCCACCCATGAATTCGCCCTGCTGCGCGGCCACCAGCACGCGTTTGCCGCGCAGGAGACCCTCGCCGACGACGATGCCATCGTCGAAGGCGGCCGGTTGGTCGAGCTGCGCCAAGTGCGGACTGATCGCGCGTCGGGCAGGGCCGAGAAATTCGTGGAACGAACCTGCATCGAGCAGGCCGGCGATGCGCGCGCGCGCATCGGCTTCGTAGTAGCTGTTGCGCTGTGCGAGCGTCATGGCTGGCCTCCGGCACGCAGGGTCTCTACCGCCTGGTCCAGGCGCAGGCTGACCACGGCCGGTGTGGCGCCGGCATCGTTGATCGACACACGTACGTCGCGCAGGGGGTGACGCTGGGCGAAGTCGGCGATCACCGCCTGCCAGACCGTGCCGAAGCCACGCGCGGCGGTGATGATGCGCACCGTCATTGCACCGTCCAGGTCGGCCGGTTCCAGCAGGATTTCCAGGTTGCCCGAGGCCAGTACGCCCACCAGCACTGCATCGGTGGGGAAGTGCACAGGCGTCGTGCCGTCGAATCGATAGTCGAGGGTTTCCATCGCGAGCCCCTTACCAGTTGCGGAAGCGCTTGGGCGGGTCGTACAGACCGCCGGACCAGCGCACCAGGTCTTTCACCGAACGCGCGGCAAGAAGATCGCGGCTGGCATCGCGCACGTTGATGCCGAGATCGTCCGGGCGGCGGATCACTCCGCGGTCGCGCAGGTTTTCCACCATCGTGCGGTCCCGTCCCCTGCCGACGGCGGTGTAACCGGCCACGCCGCGGATCGCCTGCTCGCGTTCTTCCGGGCTGCGGCACAGCAGCAGGTTGGCGATGCCTTCCTCGGTCAGCACATGGCTGACGTCGTCGCCGTAGATCATCACCGGCGGCAGCGGCATGGCTGCGCGTTCGGCCAGCTCCCAGGCATCGAGGCGGTCGACGAAGGCCGGCGCCATGTGCTCGCGGAAGGTTTCCACCATCTGCACCACCAGCTTGCGCCCACGCGGCATCTCGCCCGGTCGCGCGGCCTGCTGGCCTGCCTTGATCCAGGCGTCGCTGGCATGGCGGCGGCCGCGTGCATCAGAACCCATGTTGGGTGCACCACCAAAGCCTGCGATACGGTCGCGCGTTGCGGTGGAGCTGTTGCCCTGCAGGTCGATCTGCAGGGTGGAGCCGATGAACATGTCGCAGGCATACAGTCCTGCAGTCTGCGAGAACGCACGGTTGGAGCGCATCGAACCGTCGGCGCCGGTGAAGAACACATCCCCGCGCGCGGCGATGTACTTCTCCATGCCCAGTTCCGAGCCGAACGAGTGCACCGATTTGACGAAGCCCGATTCGATGGCCGGAATCAACGCCGGGTGCGGATTGAGCGCCCAGTGCTGGCAGATCTTTCCCTTCAGCCCCAACGATTCGGCATAGGTCGGCAGCAGCAGTTCGATCGCCGCGGTATCGAAGCCGATGCCGTGGTTGAGCCGGTTCACCCCGTACTCGGCGTAGATACTCTTGATTGCCATCATCGCCATCAGCACCTGGATCTCGGAGATCTGCGCCGGGTCGCGGGTGAACAGCGGTTCGATGTGGTTCGGGCGCGGCGCCTGCACCACGAAGTTGACCCAGTCGGCGGGGATGTCGACGCGGGGGAGGGTATCGACGATCTCGTTGACCTGGGCGATGACGATGCCGCCACCGAATGCGGTGGCCTCGACGATCACCGGGGTGTCTTCGGTATTCGGGCCGGTGTAGAGATTGCCGTGGCGGTCGGCGGCCTGCGCTGCCACCAGTGCCACGCGCGGGGTGAGGTCGATGAAGTAGCGGCCGAACAGTTCCAGGTAGGTGTGGATGGCGCCGATCTGGATGCGCCCTTCGGCCACCAGGTTGGCCAGCCGTACCGACTGCGGCCCGGAGAAGGAGAAGTCCAGCCTGGAGGCGATGCCGCGCTCGAACACATCCAGGTGCGAGGGCAGCGACAGCACCGACTGCACCATGTGCAGGTCATGCACGCGTGCCGGGTCGAGGTCGGCCAGCGCCTGGGCGAGGAAGTCGGCCTGCTTCTGGTTGTTGCCTTCCAGGCAGACCTTGTCGCCCGGTTCCAGCAGCGCGTGCAGCAACTCGGCGACATCGCCGGCCGCCACCTCGTGGCCCCTGGCCCATGGCGCGGCGCGTTGCAGCCGCGCCTGGCGGCCCCGCTCCAGCGTGTCCCAGCTCGGGTTCATCGACGGACTTCCGAATGGCGTTGGAATAATTACGCCATAATTATGGAGGGATGTGCAACCCGCAGCGCAGCAAATCTGACGGCGCCGCGTATTCAGTAGATCCACGCCACGCGTGGATGCTCCTGCAAACGAAAGGGCCCGCGCAGAGGCGGGCCCATTCGGGTTTCATGTTCATCCACGCATGGCGTGGATCTACTGGCAAACAGTGATCCGCCATCCTACAGCGAGCCCGCAGTTGTTGTTGAGGTTGCCGGGCGCAGCCCAGCAATCTCTCGCAGCTACCTCAGAACTTCCAGCGCAGGCTGGCCGCCACGAAGCGCGGTTCGCCATAGTTGTTGTAGTCCAGGTTGGCCCAGTAGGTCTTGTCCAGCGCGTTGCGCACGCTCAGCGTCGCCGTCCAGTTGTCGTTGATGCGGTAGTTGGCGTTGAACTGCACCAGCGCATACGCGGGCTGGTTCACCGTCACCGAGGTGCCCACACCCACCGGGTATGGAATGTTGTAGCCCTGCACCTTGCTCTGCCACTGCACGCCACCGCCGATGCTCAGGCGCTCCAGTACGCCGCGCAGCTGCAGCTGGGTATTGAGCTGCAGCAGGTTTTCGGCCGGATTGGCGTACAGCAGATCGGTGGCCGCACGGGTCACCTTGACGTGGGTATAGCCAGCGTTGACCGTCCAGCCCGGCAGGATCTCGCCGTTGACGTCTACTTCCCAGCCGCGCGCCTTGGTGCCGTTGACACCGATGAAGGCCGAGCTGCCATCGCTGAGCGAACCTTCCGGCACGCCCATGTCACGCACTGCGTAGTTGTCCTGCTTGGCCTCGAAGATCGCCGCGTTGGCGGTCAAACGGCCGTCGAACCACTGCGTCTTCAGGCCCGCTTCCAGGTTGGAGCCCTGCACGGGAGCCAGCAGGTTCTCGTTGCGGTCCTTGTTGTTCTGCGGGTTGAAGATCTCGGTGTAGCTGGCATAAGCCGCCACATTCGGGGTGATGTCGTACACCAGGCCCACATACGGGGTGACTTCATCGCTCACCTTGTACGCGCCGCTGGTGGCGGTATAGGCGCCGGCGGCGTTGTAGGCGCGGGTCTGGGTCTGCCAGCGGCTCAGGCGTGCGCCGGCAATCAGCGCCAGCGGGTCGGCCAGGCGCAGGCGCGTGGCCAGGTAGAAACCGCTCTGCGTGGTCTTGGCCACGCGGCGTGCGCCGGTGAGGGTGTACGTCACTTCGGAGATGTCGCCATCCCAGGTGTGCACGTTGGGGATGTAGTAGCAGCGCTCACGGCCACACGTCGCCCAATCGCGCGGGTAGTTCAGCGCCAGGGTATTGGTGGTGCCTTCCAGGTCGGCCCACTGTGCGCCCACGGTCACGTCGTGCTCCTGGCCCCACAGGTTGAAGGTGCCGGTCAGGTAGGCGTCGACGTTGCGGCGGGTGTCTTCCGAATCGCCGGCGGCGGTGCGCAGGTAGATGCCCGCGCCGGTCGCCGGGTCGGGATTGCCGGTGCCGTACAGGCGCATGTTCTGCACGTTGCCGCGGGTGTAGGCGGTGTTGATCTTCAGCAGCCAGTTCTCACCGAAGCGCTGTTCCAGGTTGGCGAATACCGTGCTGGTCTCGCGCTGCCAGTAACTCCACTTCGGTGCCAGGTTGGTCGAGCGCGGCAGATGCGCGAAGTTGCCCTTGCTGTCGAAGAACGGCACGGTGCCCCAGGTCGAACCCACCGGGTTGTTGTCCTGGGTCTGGTAGCCGACGGTGACCGTGGTGCTGTCGGTCACATCGCCTTCCAGCACGGCCATGCCGGCCATCTTGTTCTCCTTGTAGCGGTCGTAATAGAAATCGCGGTCGGTGTAGGCGGCGACCACGCGGCTGCGGAAGCGGCCGTCGGCGGTCAGCGGCGCGGTCACGTCCGCCTCCATGCGGCGGTAGTCCCAGCTGCCGGCACTGACCGAGAACGAGGCGTCGAACTCCTTGCCCGGACGTTTGCGCAGCAGGTTCACCGTGGCCGACGGCACGCCCGCGCCGCTGAGCAGGCCGTTGGCGCCGCGGATCACTTCCACCCGGTCGTAGAAGGCGGTGTCGTATTCCTGGTTGGTCGAGCCGCTGTAGGTGGGGATGCCGTCCACCTGGAAATCGGTGATGGCAAAGCCACGCGCGTAGTACAGCGGGCGCTGGGTGTCATAGAAGGACACGCTGACGCCGGTGACATTGCGCATCACGTCGTTGAGGCTGAACAACGATTCGTCCTGCAGGCGCTGCAGGCCGATCACCGTGGACGACTGCGGCGTTTCCTGCAGTGTGATCGGCAGGCGGGTGGTGCTGGACGGCGGCGCGGACTGCTCGGCGCGCACGCTCACCCGGTCCAGGGTCTTGGCGTCGGCTGCATCGGCAGCGACATCGGCAAACGCCGACGGTGCA
>NZ_QAIJ01000092.1:34119-36641 GCF_003060985.1 Stenotrophomonas sp. HMWF023 | reverse complement strand
GGCGGGTACGGAAGGTCGAGGACATGGTGGGCTCGAAGCTCGGAAGCGGGGAAGGGCGGCAACAGTCGTCCAGCACCCGGGGCGGCGGCTTCGGGCACATCAGGTCCATCTGGGAGTGGCGCGGTCACTGCGCAGAATGCAAATGTAAATAATTCTTAACAACATTACAATTCGTGACGCTTCGCAGCGGCTTTCCGACGCGTGGCAGGGATTTCTGTAGAGCCGAGCCCATGCTCGGCTGTTGGCAACCGCGGGGAGCAGCCGAGCGCAGGCTCGGCTCTACAGGTGGGTGCGACACAAATGCAGACGGCCACCCGAAGGTGGCCGTCCGTTTCTGTCCAATGGCAACCGCAGGCTTACAGCGCCTGCAGTTCCTCGTTGGCGTTGCGCTTTTCCTTGGCCGGCGCCGGGGCCGGCGCGGCCGTCGGTGCGAGGGCCGGCGTCGAACCTGCTTCCACCGGAACGTCCAGGTAGGGCAGGTGCAGGGTCTGGCTGGTCAGCGTGCGGATCTCGTTGGTCAGTGCGGCGCTCTCGTTGAGCTTGCGGCCGTACGACGGAACGATCTCGCGCAGGCGGGCTTCCCAACCGGCCTTCATCTGTTCCGGGAAGGCCTTGGCCATCAGGTCGAGCATGATCGGCGGCGACGTCGAGGCGCCCGGCGAGGCGCCCAGCAGCGCGGCGAGGGTGTGGTCCTTGTCGGTCACGATCTCGGTACCGAACTGCAGCACAGCGCCCTTCAGCGGATCACGCTTGATGATCTGCACGCGCTGGCCAGCGGTGACCAGCTTCCAGTCGCCCGGCTTGGCGTTGGGGAAGTACTTGACCAGTTCGGCCTGGCGATCGGCGTCGTTGAGGCGTGCCTGGCCCATCAGGTACTGCACCAGGTCCAGGTTGTCCTTGCCCACTTCCAGCATCGGGCCGACGTTGTTGTGGTTGACCGACGAATACAGGTCCCACCACGAGCCGTGCTTGAGGAACTTGGTGCTGTACAGCGCGAACGGCCCGAACAGGACCACCGGCTTGCCGTCCAGCTTGCGCGCATCCAGGTGCGGCACCGACATCGGCGGCGAACCGGTTTCGGCCATGCCGTAGGCCTTCACGCCATGGCGCGAGGTCATGTCCTGGCCCTGGAAGGCGAGGAACTGGCCGCCCACCGGGAAGCCGGCGTAGTCCTTCGATTCCGGAATGCCCGACATCTGCAGCAGCTTCAGCGCGGCGCCACCGGCACCGATGAACACGAAGCGGGCGTGGGTGGTGGACTCGGTGCCGGCCTTGAGGTCCTTCACGGTCACGTTCCAGCTCTTGTCCGCGTTCTGCCGCAGGGCGCTGACCTCATGGTTGAGGTGCAGGCCGAAGTTCGGGCTGTGCTGCAGGCCGGCGGTCAGCTGGCGGGTGATGACGCCGAAGTTGACGTCGGTGCCCAGCGGCATCCAGGTCGCGGCGACCTTCTGCTTCGGGTCGCGGCCTTCCATCAGCAGCGGTGCCCACTGCTTGATCTGCGCCGGGTCCTCGGAGTACTGCATGCCGTAGAACAGCGGGTTCTTCACCAGCGCCTGCTGGCGCTTGTGCAGGTAGGCGATGTTGTCATCGCCCCAGACGAAGCTCATGTGCGGGGTCGGGTTGATGAAGTCGCTGGGCTGGCTCAGCCGGCCTTCCTTCACCTGGTGCGACCAGAACTGGCGCGAGACCTCGAACGATTCGGCGATGCCGACCGCGCGCTTGGTCTCGATGCTGCCATCGGGCAGTTCCGGGGTGTAGTTCAGTTCGGCGAATGCCGAGTGGCCGGTACCGGCGTTGTTCCAGCCGTCCGAGCTTTCACCGGCGACGCCGTCGAGGCGCTCGTAGACCTGGATGTTCCAGTCCGGCTGCAGTTCCTGCAGGTAGGTGGCCAGGGTGATGCTCATGATGCCGGCGCCGACCAGCACGACATCGACGGGCTTGTCGTTGCTCGCGGCGGGCACCGAGCGCTTGGTCAGCGGCCAGTACAGGAACAGTGCGGCGACCAGCAACAGCAGCACGAGCAGGGCGAGTAGGGCCTTGCCAAATTTCTTCATGGGGGCGGAATCGTTGGCGGGGAAAGGGGTCAGGATGCGCAAGAAGCAGGGAAAGAGCGTGAAGAAACAACGCCTTGCAGCATTCCAGGGGCAATTTTAACCGCTTCTGGTCCGATTTTGATGCAACGCAGCATCCGGCCTGCGCGTTCGACCCCATCCCCGGTAGCGCCGGGCCATGCCCGGCGGCTGTTCCCGGCGCCGCGCGTCAAGACAACGCAAGAATCTCGTCACCGGCCTCGTCAATCTCCCCGGTCGCCTTCCAGCCCAGATGCCGATAGAAGCCATAAGAACGCGAATGCGGGTCCGCCGAGCAGGCCAGGAACAGGCGGGTGTGGCCTGAATCGCGGGTCAGGCTGACCACCTCCTGCAGCAGCTGCCGGCCGATGCCGCGGTTCTCGAATTCCGGCAGCAGGGCCAGCACCAGCACCTCGCCGTTTTCGCGGTCGGCAAAGCAGTAGCCGGCCATCC
>NZ_QAIJ01000092.1:23374-34109 GCF_003060985.1 Stenotrophomonas sp. HMWF023 | reverse complement strand
GCCGATGGAATCGCCATCGGCGATGCCTGCGGCCCAGCTCTCTTCGGTGATGCCCAGTTCGGCCAGCTGCGCGGCACTGAAGGCGTTTTCGCGGGTGCGCCCGCGAAGGTCGATGCAGGCAGCGGCATCATCGGGGAGGGCATCGCGGTAGTGGATCGTCATCTGGGAAACCTGTGGTCGAACGGAACCAGATGAGTGTGGACGACCAGGATGGAGATTGGATGGAGACGGTGGCGGTCTTCAATCACTGCCGATGGTGAAGTATTCCGCCGCGAAGTAGCCCAGTTGATAGGCCAGCGTCGATGCGGCCAGTACCAACTGCATGCGCGCGCTGCGCAGATGCCATCCCAACGCGGCAACGATGAGCATCAGCGCCGTGTGCAATGGGTACGCATCCCCCAGCAGCCGCCAGCGGCTTCCTCCCTTGATCGCGGTGTCCACAAGGTCCAGAAGCGTCAATATCGCGATCACCCCGAAGATCCAGCGCCGCCGCTGCATCAGGTAGTGGCCGTAACTGCCGTAGCCGCGCAGGTCGTCGGGAAACAGCAGCGCGCACAACAGGAACCAGGTCGCGCTGTAGGTGATCACGAACAGATAGGTTTCAAATGTCCATCGGTGCACTTCGACGAGGCGGAATTCCCACCACCAGAAGGTGACCAGCGACACCAGCGTCCACATCACCCAGCACAGGTGCAGCGCCGAACAGCCGCGCCGCTGGGGGTGCTCGATGATCTGCGCCAACCCCTTCAGCAGGGTGGTGATGGACAGGCCGAGGATGATCCCCATCACCACGCGGATATGCAGGAATACCGGTTCGGTTTCCATCGGCCAGCCCCATCGTCGGTTGCGCCGATCCTTGCATGAAAAGGGGACGGAGGGGATCAAGTCGTTTCCAGCCCGACCTCTCCATGGCTGAGACTCAACGAGTCCTGACTACCAAGGGCTGCATTCCCAAAGCTTGGCTGTCTTGGTGGTATCAAGGCGAAGTGAGGCCGTGCTGACGCAGCAAGGCAAGGTACTTCCCGCCTTCATCGTCAGCGTCGAATATGTCCTCGCCATCCAATGCATAAGCCCTGAGCAGGTACTCCAGCGCCTGATCCCGTTGTCCTTGAAGTTCATGACATTGGCCAACCCGATACAGGATGAAGGGGTTCGCATGACCGTCCGGACCATTCAGCGCATCCACGAAGTACTGTAGGGCTTCGGGGAAATGTCCTGACATAAAACTCGCGTCGCCAAGCGAGGCGCGGAGCCACGTGTAGGCTTCCCAATCGTTGGCAGGGGCAGGCAACTTGTCCAAAGCCTGCAGCCAGCAGCGCATTGCGCCAGCGTGATCATCGGCATCCATGCAGGTGTTTCCCTGCTCGGAGAGTTCAGTGACCTGCTCGTAGATGTCGTCAGGAAGCTCCATTCGGTTTGGCTCGCAATCAATGAACCCTCAAGCCTACGCGGGACCTCTGCAACTGTCGGCTGGCAATGACGCAATTGAATGTCGGGATCGCCCTGTTCCCGTATTCGTGAGCAGAAGGTTCGAAGCCGACCAAAGTCGGCATCCACCCATGCGCGTCCGCTCAGCGCCTGCGCTGCACCAGCGCCGAGGCGGCGTCCAGCACCGCCCGGGTCAGCAGGGCCATGGTCTGCACGTCGCCCTTCCAGTGCTGCCAGTACAGCGGCACGTCTTCCCACGCGCGCTGCCGCACGTAGACCAGCCGTCCTGCATCCAGATGGCGCTTCACCAGCGGCAACGGGTTCATCGTCCAGCCGAGCCCGCCGAGATTGGCCTGGACGAAGGCGCGGGTGGAGGGAATCCACCAGGTCGGCGCGGTGCTGGGCAGGTCGGCGCCGGCCATGCGCCGGGCAAAGCGCGACTGCATGTCGTCCTTGCGGTTGAACACCAGCACCGGTGCCTGCGCCAGTGCCTGCGCGGTGACGCCCTTGGCGAAATGGCGCTCGCGGAACTCCGGCGTACAGGTCGCGGCGTAGCGGATGCTGCCCAGCGCGTGGATCTGGCAGCCCTGCACCGGCTCGTCAAGGGTGGTCACCGCACCCAGCACAGTGCCTTGGCGCAGCAGCTCCACCGTGTGGTCCTGGTCTTCCACGCGCAGGTCCAGGGTGGTGCCGGTGCTCTGCGCGAACTGTTGCGCAGCCTGCGGGAACCAGGTCTCCAGGCTGTCGTGGTTGACCGCCACCGGGATGCTCGCCTGTGGCAGGTCCTCGTCGGCCAGGCCCATGCGGTGCAGGGCATCGTGCTCCAGCAGGGCGGTCTGCTCGGCCAGCTGCACCAGCAGCTGGCCTTCGGCGGTGGCGGTCGCAGGCGTGCCACGTTTGACCAGCAGCCGGCCGATGCGGTCCTCCAGTGCCTTGACCCGCTGCGAGATGGCCGAGGGGGTGACGTTGAGCGACTGCGCGGCACGGTCGAAGCTGCCTTCGCGGATCACCGCAGCCAGGGCCCGCAGCTGGGCATGGTCGATGCGCATGGCGATTAAGCTCCGCTAATGTTGGTTTAGTAAGTTTAGCTCGTCTTTTCTATGTTGCGGCGCGACAATGGCGCCCGTTCCGGTGCTGTCCGCCTTCGCGAGGCACCGCTCCCCCCAAGCAAGACAAGGTAGTGAATCCCATGTTCTCGGTCATCTCCGCCAGCACCGGCCTTGGTGCCTGGTTCAGTGGTGCGGCTACCGGCGTCGGCCTGTTTGCCGTGGTCGGCGCACAGAGCGCCTTCATCCTGCGCCAGGGCATCCTGCGCAAGCACATTGTGCCGGTGGTCGCCACCTGTGCGGCCATCGATGCGATCTTCATCTTCGCCAGCGTGGCCGGCCTGCGCACGCTCACCACGGCGCTGCCGTGGCTGACCACGGCCGTCCTCTGGACCGGCGTGGCCTTCCTGGCCTGGTATGCGATGAAGTCGGCGCGCCGTGCGATCGCCGGTGGCGGCGGCATGGGCGAGGCCGACAGCGATGACGGCAGCCGTCGCTCGGTGCTGCTGGCCGCGGTCGGCTTCTCGCTGATCAACCCGCACTTCTGGCTGGACATGATGGTGATCGGCTCGATCGCCGAGAACTTCGGCAATGCACGCATGGCCTTCGCGGCCGGCGTGGTCACCGCCAGCTGCCTGTGGCTGACCGCGCAGGGCCTGGGCGCGCGCCTGCTGGCGCCGCTGTTCACCAAGCCCAGCACCTGGCGTGTGCTGGACGGCACCATCGCCGTGATCCTCAGCACCCTGGCCCTCACTCTGGCGGTGCGCGGGGTCCATTGACCCGGCGCACGCCCCCCGAACCCACGTCCTGACTCTCTCTCCAAGGTAGTGGTAACAACGGCACCGGCAACGGTGCCGTTGTTTTTTGTGCCCACTGGCGGATGTGTCGCATGCCTGCCTAGAATCGGCCATCGTGGACAGGGTGTCCGAGGCAGGAAGGGGGA
Organism: Stenotrophomonas sp. HMWF023; assembly: GCF_003060985.1. Classification (NCBI taxonomy): domain Bacteria; kingdom Pseudomonadati; phylum Pseudomonadota; class Gammaproteobacteria; order Lysobacterales; family Lysobacteraceae; genus Stenotrophomonas; species Stenotrophomonas sp. HMWF023. The sequence continues at coordinate 30,692 of NZ_QAIJ01000092.1, read as the reverse complement.
AGGATGCGCAGGACTGTACTTGCCGTGCTGCTGTGCACGGTCGTGGGAGGGGCGACGGCGGGGGCCGGCGTGGTCGATCTGGAGCGCTATCTGCGCCAGGAAGCGTTTACCGACATCAGGATTTCGCCCGGGGGCGAGTACGTGGCTGCCACGGTCCCGATCGAGGCGGGCACTGCGCTGGCGATCTACAGGATCGCCGACATGAAGATGGTCGGCACGTTCCGGCCGCCCCGCAACAACCATGCCCACACCTTTGATTGGGTCAGCAATGACCGTCTGCTGGTGGGAATGGCGCAGAAGTTCGGCGTGCTTGATCGCCCCGTGCTCACCGGCGAACTGTTCGGTATCAACGCCGATGGCAAGGGCGGTGAACTGCTGGTCGGCTACCGCACGGCTGAAACCGGCCTGGGCACCAACATCAAGGTCAAGCCGGCCGGCATGGTGGCCGCCTTCCTCACCGACGAATTGAAGGATGACGACCGCAACGTACTGGTTGCGGTAACACCGTTCACGGCCAACGCCTTCACCCAGCTGGAGCGGATGGACGTGAACACCGGTCGCCGCAATGCGGTGGTGCGGGCGCCGATCGCACAGGCGGCATTCACTACCGATGCCCAGGGTGAGGTGCGCTTTGCCTACGGTTCCGGCACTGACGAGACGAACAAGAAGCTCTATTACCGCGCAGGTGCCAGCAGCGAGTGGGTGCTGCTGAACGATGAGGCGCTGAGCCGACGCATCGAGGTGGCTATCGGCTTCTCTGCTGATGGCCGCCTGGCCTATCTGCAGACCGAGCAGGCCGAGGGACCCGATGCAATCGTCAGTTGGGACCCGCAGAGCAACGAGCGTCGGGTGGTACTGCGCGATGAGGTGGTCGATCCGCATCGGATCATCTTCCGGCCGGGAACCCGCGTGCCGGTGGGAGCCGAGTTCCTTGGCGACGTGCCACGGACGCGCTTCTTCGACGAAGCCTCGGCCGAAGCGCGCCTGTACCGCAGTCTCGAGGCAGGGCTGGGCGGCCCCGTGTACATCACCTCCAGTACCCGTGATGGGCGCACGGTGCTGGTGGAATCGCACTCCGCGCGCAACCCGGGCGACTTCTATCTTTACGACACCATCGACAAGAAGGCGCGCCACCTCATCAGCCGCAGTGACTGGATCGATCCGGCGCAGAGCGCCGTCGTTCAACCGGTCAGCCTGAAGGCGCGTGACGGGTTGGCGCTGCATGGCTTCCTCACCCTGCCGGCAGGCCAGCCGGCCACCGGCCTGCCCATGGTGGTGATGCCACATGGCGGGCCGATCGGGATCTTCGACGACGGAACGTACGACGTGGATGCGCAGATGCTGGCTGCTGCCGGCTATGCCGTGCTCCAGGTGAACTACCGTGGTTCGGCCAACTATGGGCGTGCGCACGCCCAGGCCGCGAAGCTGCAGTGGGGGCGGGCGATGCAGGACGATGTCACTGATGCCACGCGCTGGGCGATCGCGCAGGGCACGGCCGATCCGGCACGCATCTGCATCTACGGCGGCAGCTATGGCGCCTATGCGGCGATGATGGGGCCGGTGCGCGAACCCGGCCTGTATCGCTGCGCTGCCGGCTATGTCGGTGTCTATGACCTGCCGTTGATGTACGCCCGCGGTGACATCCAGGATGATGCGTCCGGATTGACCTACCTGCGCGAATGGGTCGGCCGGCCGAAGGAGCTGGCCGAGCAGTCACCGGTCAACCTCGCCGCACAGATCCGCGTGCCGGTGCTGCTGGCGGCAGGAAGGGAAGATCAACGCGCACCGGTGGTGCATACCCAACGCATGGAGGCGGCGCTGAAGCAGGCCGGCACGCCGGTGGAGGCGCTGTACTACAAGGCCGAGGGGCACGGTTTCTACAGTCCGGCCAACCGGCGTGACTACTACACCCGGTTGCTTGCCTTCCTGTCACGCAGCCTGGGCGGCGAAACCGCCAGCGCGACCGCAGGTGCTGACAAGGCGCCGTGAGGCAGACCCGCCGCGTCCTGCGGACCCGATGCCGGGCAGGGGATGCCCGGCTTCAAGGAGGAAGTCATGAAGCTTGCAAAGGCACTGGCTGCAGTGATGGCCATCTGCGGCGCGGGTGGGGTGGATGCTGCGGAGGTTTCGCTGGACGGCTATGTGCGTCGTGCGGAGTTCAATGACATCCAGCTCTCGCCCACCGGCGAATACCTGGCCATGACCTTGCCACTGGAAGGCGCGACCGCCGTGGCGGTCCTGCGTACCGACACGATGGAGCTGGTCGGCAATTTCCGGCCGCCACGCAACAACCATGCCGCCGAGGTCGACTGGGTGAGTGATACCCGCCTGCTGATCGGTCTGGCCGAAAAATGGGGTCCGCTGGACCAACCGAGGCCTACGGGCGAACTGTATGCCATCGACGCCAATGGCAAACGCGGTGATCTTCTGGTCGGCTATCGCGCCCGCCCGGATGAGCCCGGCTTCGTGACCGGGCGCGTGGTCGAGCCGGTTGCCGCCTTCCTGGCCGATCCGCTGCCTGCCGACGAACGCAATGTATTGATCTCGCTGTGGCCATTTGCCAACGACACCAATACGCGCCTGGAACGGATGGACGTCATCACCGGGCGCCGCATCCCGGTCTCGCGTTCACCGGTGCAGCGCGCGACGTTCACCACCGACAATCAAGGTGAACTGCGCTTCGCCCATGGCGCCGCCGCCGACAACGTCAACAAGCTCTACTACCGCGAAGGCCGCGATCGCTGGACGCTGGTCAACGACGAAGGCAACAGTCACCGCATCGAGCGCCCGATCGGCTTCTCTGCCGACAACCGCCTGGCTTACCTGGTGGTGGAGCAGGCCCGCGGCCCGGACGCGGTGGTCAGCTGGGACCCGGTCAGCGGAGAGCGGCGCACGCTGCTGCAGGACGATACCGTTGACCCTACCCGCGTGGTCTACCAGCCTGGTACGCGCGTGCCGGTGGGCATCCAGTTCGTCGGCGCTGTTACGCGCACGGCCTTCTTCGATGAGCAGTCGCCGACCGCCAGCATCCAGCGCAAGCTTGAAAAGGCATTTCCAGGTCAGGTGGTGAGCCTGCTCTCCGGCACCCGCGACAACGCTCGCCTGCTGGTGAAGGTGAGCTCGGCGACCAATCCCGGCGATTATTTCCTGTACACCACCGCCACCCGCAACGCCGCTTTTCTCACCGGCCGCCATCGCTGGTTCGATCGCGAGGGCGGCGCCAGCGTGCGCCCAGTCACCCTCGCTGCGCGCGATGGCCTGCCGCTGCACGGCTTCCTGACCCTGCCCAGGGGCAGTGATGGGCACAATCTGCCGATGGTGGTGGTCCCGCACGGTGGCCCGATCGGTGTGTTCGATGATGGTGGTTTCGAACGCGAGAACCAGTTGCTGGCCGACGCCGGTTACGCGGTGCTGCAGGTCAACTTCCGTGGCTCGGGCAACTACGGCCGCGCCCATACCCAGGCCGCTGCCCAGCAATGGGGCCGCGCGATGCAGGACGATGTGACCGACGCCACCCGTTGGGCGATCAGCCAGGGCATCGCCGACGGTGGACGCATCTGCATCTACGGCGCCAGCTACGGTGCGTACTCGGCGATGATGGGCGTCGTGCGCGAGCCCGGGCTGTACCGGTGCGCGGCGGGCTATGTCGGCGTGTACGACCTGCCGTTGATGTTCAAGCGTGGTGATATCCAGGATCGTGCGTCGGGCGTGACCTACCTGCAGCAGTGGCTGGGCGACCCGGCGACACTGGATGCGGTGTCGCCGGTCAACCTGGCGGCAAGCATCAAGGTGCCGGTGCTGCTGGCCGCTGGTCGCGAAGACCTGCGCGCGCCCGTGCAGCACACCGAGCGCATGGAGGCCGCGCTGAAGCAGGCCGGGGTGCCGGTGGAAGCGGTGTACTACCCGCGCGAGGGACATGGGCTGTACGGCGAAGCCAACCAGCGCGACTACTACACCCGACTGCTTGCCTTCCTGTCGCGCAGCCTGGGCGGTGGTACGGCAGCAGCTGCGACGGCTTCGAGCAAAGCCAAGGCACCCTGAAACAGATGCGGCGGCAACCGCCATGGTTGCCGCCGCAGCGACCCGCCAATGGGTGTTACTTCACCCCATGCATCATCCGCTTCAACAGCGGCGCAGCGATGAAGGCCAGCACCGCGCAGCCCAGGCCGATCCACATCAGCAGCCAGAACAGGTGCGCATAGGCGCCGGCGGCCGCGGCCATGTCCAGCGTCTCGCCTTCGGGCACGTCAATCGCCGCCAGCTTGCCGAACAGCGCGGCCAGTGTTTCCGAGAAGGCTGTCGCGAGGAACCAGGTGCCCATCATCAGGCTCATCACCCGCGGTACGGCCAGCTGGGTCACCGCCGACAGGCCCACCGGCGACAGGCACATCTCGCCGCTGGCCAGCAGGAAGTAGGCCAGTACCAGCCACCACACGCTGGCCATCTCGCCGGTGGCGCCGACGTGCTGCGCGGCCAGCGCCAGCGGCACGAACGACAGCGCGCCGATCACCAGGCCCCAGGCCGACTTCACCGGCTTGCCCGGCTCCCAGCCACGGCGGTCCATCCACGTCCACAACGCGGCGAACGCCGGTGCCAGCAGCACCAGGAAAAGGCCGCCCAGGTAGGTCAGCGAGCCGGCGGTCTGCGGGATCACCAGGCAGTCGCGCACCAGAAGCACCAGCATCAGCGCGACGATGGCGATGAAGAACATGCGCGGCGCGGACGAACCGGGGCGGCGTTCGGACAGGCGCGCACTGACCACGAAGCCCAGCGGTGCCAGCAGCAGCGAGATGATCGACCACGGCAGCGGCGAGCCTTCGCGGATCACCAGCGCCGGCACGATGTCCTTGGTCAGCAGGCGGTCGGTGAAGGTCACCCACGAGCCGTACGACTGCTCGTACATCGTGAAGAACACCAGCGCCATGAAGATCAGCACCATCAACGCGATCATCTGCTGGCGCTGCACCGGCGTGCACTTGCTGCCGGTGAACCAGGCGAACCAGACCAGCACGCCGCCCAGCACCACCAGCATCAGCATCAGCGCCAGGCTGATTTCACCGCCAAGCGCGAAGGCGCCGTTGCCAGCCGCCCACATCAGCCAGGCCACCGGCAGCACGCCGATCACCGCGCACAGGTAGATCAGCCATTCGCGCGGCAGGCCCAGCACCTTCTGCTTCAGCGTGGCCGGCTGCGGCGGTTCGGCGTGGCCCTGCAGGTATTTCTGGCCCCACAGGAACATCGCCAGGCCGGCAATCATGCCGATGCCGGCAGCACCGAAACCGTACTTCCAGCCGTAGACCTCGCCGAGGAACCCGCAGACCAGCGAGGAGAACAGGGCACCCAGGTTGATGCCGGCATAGAACAGCGAGAAGCCCGAATCGCGGCGCGGATCGTCCTGCGGATAGAGCTTGCCAACGATGGTGGAGATGTTTGGCTTGAGGAAGCCGACGCCCATGATGATCAGCGCCAGCGACAGGTAGGTCACTGCCAGCGCCGAGGTGTCGCGTACCACTTCACCATTGACCCGGTACGCCGCGTGGCCTTCGAAGGCCATGCCGAGATGGCCGAGCACCAGCAGGATGCCGCCGAACAGCACCGCCCGGCGCATGCCCAGCCAGCGGTCGGCGAGCATGCCGCCGAATACCGGGATGCAGTACACCAGGCCGCCATAGGCACCGAGCAGGTCCAGCCCGGCCTTGTCGCCGAACAGGTGGTATTTGGTCAGGTACAGCAGCAGCAGCGCCTTCATGCCGTAGAAGGAGAAGCGCTCCCACATTTCTGTGAAGAAGCAGACGTAGACGCCCTTGGGGTGGCCCAGGAAGTCGTCGGAAGCGATAGCAGTGGAATTCATCGCGGAATTATAGGCGTGTGCTGCAGGCGCGCGCCGGGTAGCGCCGGGCCATGCCCGGCGGTCCTGTGCAACGCCGGGCATGGCCCGGCGCTACCGTTCAGAGGTACCGCAACCAGGCCAGGTCGCGTCGCCGTGCCTTGAACCGCGCGAATGCCCGCGTCGGTGGATACAGCACCACCGCCAGCGCGCAGGCCACCAGCAGCAGGCCGGCCACCGAATCCAGTGCATACAGGCAACCGTGGGTCGGGCCCCAGGTCTTCAGCGCAGCCAGGTACAGCAGCTTCAGCACGTACAGGTGCAGCAGGTAGAAGAACATCGGCGCTGCGCCGATATCGGCCAGCGGCCGCAGCGCGCGCGCCAGCGGCGGCCACTCATACAGCCGCAACAGCAGCAGGCCCACGCCCAGTGTCAGCAGCAGGAACTGCAGCGACGGCGGGTACTTGGTGATGTTGAACACGCTCATCCACGTGCGCAGCGTGGTCTGCTGGTACTGCCAGGGTGCATCGCCATAGTCGTTGGCGAAACGCAGCAGGGCGAAGGCGGCCAGCGCGCCCAGCCCGGCCCACAGCAAGCGTTGCCGGCGCTGTTCCGGATCGCTGCCGGCGCCGAACCACGGCGCCATCAGGTAGCCCAGCGCGATCACCCCGATCCACGGCAGCACCGGGTAGGAGGTACGCAGGCGCAGTGCTCCCGCCTCGATCCAGTCGCGCTGGTGCAGCACTTTCCACAGCATCGCGACCGCGCCGTCGCCCTGCACGCGTACGCCATCCAACAGGTTGTGGCCAGCCACAAGTGCCACTGCCAGTACCGCCAGCACCGGCCGCGGCAGCCACAGCAGGCCGGCCAGCGCGATCATGCTCAGGCCTATCGCCCAGATCACCTGCAGGTACACCGTGTCCGGCGGCCACTGGAAGGTCCAGGCGAAGTTGACCAGGGTCAGTTCCAGCACCACCAGGAACAGGCCGCGCTTGAGCAGGAAGGCGGCGATGGCGCGGCGCGGGTCGGCCTGGCGCTGGCCGTACAGCCACGCCGACAGACCGGTGAGCAGTACGAACACCGGTGCGCACAGGTGGGCCAGCAGGCGGCAGGCGAACAGGGCAGGGGACACGTTGGCCGCGTCCATCGGGTCGCTCACCTGGTACTGCAGGAAGAACGTCTCGCGGACGTGGTCGAGCAGCATCAGCAGCATCACGGTGCCGCGCAGCTGGTCGATGGAGGCCAGCCTGGATGAGGCGGAAGGGGGCATGCAATGGGGCGGGTGCGGATCAATCGAAAGTTATAACATATCGTTTGCATGGTGCCCACTCGGGCTTTGCCGCATCGGTTGACTGGCGGTGCCGGTGCGGGCCTGTGTCTGTTCCATGCTCGGCCCCCATCCTTTGGCACGCTGGACTTGCTGTCCCCTGAACGCTAGCGTGGCAGGGATTTTTTGCCAGCAGGGGCTTTCATGAACCATGACGCTGCGCC
>NZ_QAIJ01000092.1:3669-23364 GCF_003060985.1 Stenotrophomonas sp. HMWF023 | reverse complement strand
GTGGTGCTGTCGGCCGCAAACGCCTACCTCGGTCTGTTCGCAGGCCTGACCATCGCCACCGCGATTCCCGCCGCGGTCATTTCCATGGGCGTGCTGCGCCTGCTGGGTGGCGGTTCCATCCTTGAGAACAACATCGTGCAGACCGGCGCTTCGGCCGGTTCGTCGATCGCCGCCGGTGTGATCTTCACCATCCCCGCGCTGGTGATCATGGGCTACTGGCCGGACTTCAAGTACTGGTGGGTGCTGGGCATCGCCGGTCTCGGCGGCCTGCTGGGCGTGCTGTTCTCGGTACCGCTGCGTCGTTCGATGATCGTCGAAGACCCGCTTCCGTTCCCGGAAGGCAAGGCGGCGGCTGAAGTGCTCAAGGCCGGTGAAAACCCCGGCCCGGGCCTGAAGATCCTCGGCCTGTCGGCGGTGATCGGTGCGTTCGTGAAGCTGGCCGCGGAAAGCGGCATGCGCCTGATCCCCGACGCCTGGGCCACCTCGGCCTACGTCGGCAGTTCCAAGATCACCGCGTTCATCGGTACCAACCTGTCGCCGGCGCTGCTGGGCGTGGGCTACATCGTCGGCCTCAATGTCGGCATCGTGGTGGTGTCCGGCTCGATCCTGACCTGGCACATCGCCATTCCGATCTACCAGGCGTTCTTCATGAACACCGATCCGGCGCTGGCCGCCTCGATCGCCACCGCCTCGTCCACCGAAGCGGCGTTTGCCATCTGGGGTGCGAAGATGCGCTACCTCGGTGTCGGCGCGATGCTGGTCGGTGGCATCTGGACCCTGATCTCGCTGCGCAAGTCGCTGTTCAATGGCGTCAAGAGTGGGTTTGCGGCCGCGCGCAAGAGCGGTGGCCCTGCGCTGGCGCACACCGAGCGCGACCTGCCGATGAAGTGGATGCTGGTGGCCCTGGTGGTGTTCACCCTGCCGCTGCTGGCGCTGTACCAGGCCATCGTCGGCCAGTGGCACGTGTCGATCCCGATGACCCTCATCATGATCGTCGCCGGCTTCCTGTTCGTTTCGGTGTCGGCCTACCTGGCCGGCCTGATCGGCTCGTCCAACAACCCTGTCTCGGGCATCACCATCTCCACCATCCTGTTCGCTTCGGCGGTGCTGGTGCTGCTGCTGGGCAAGGACGGCCTGCAGCCGGTTGGCGCCTTCGGTGCGCCGCTGGGTGCGGTGGCCGCGATCATGATCGGCGCGGTGGTGTGCTGTGCCGCCGCCGTCGGTGGTGACAACCTGCAGGACCTCAAGGCCGGCTACATCGTCGGTGCCACCCCGTGGAAGCAGCAGCTGATGCTGGGCATCGGCGCGTTCTCGTGCGCGCTGATCATGGCCCCGGTGCTGAACCTGCTGGCTACCGCCTACGGCATCGGCGTCAAGTCGGAGCTGCATCCGAATGCGCTGGCCGCACCGCAGGCGAACCTGATGGCCTCGGTGGCCAAGGGCCTGTTCGGCGGTGAGCTGCCGTGGACCTTCATCGGCATCGGTGCCGTGGTCGGTGCCGCCATCATCGCGTTCGACAGCTGGCTGAAGTCACGCGACTCGCGCTTCCGCGTGCCGGTGCTGGCTGCGGCGATCGGCATCTACCTGCCGCTGGAACTGATGGTGCCGATCTTCCTCGGTGGCCTGATCTCCTACCTCGTCGAGCGCTTCCACAAGGTGCGCGCCGATGACGAAGAGGGCCGCGACCGCGTGCACAAGCCGGGCGTGCTGTTCGCTGCCGGCCTGATCACCGGTGAGGCGCTGATGGGTATCGCCATTGCCGTGCCGATCGTGGTCAGCAGCCGTGCCGACGTGCTGGCCGTGCCGTTCCACCTGCCGGCCGCGCAGTGGATCGGCCTGGCCGTGCTGTTCCTGGTCGGCTGGCTGATCTATCGCACCGGCAAGCGCGCCGTGGCGTAAGCGGAACGGGTAGTGCCGGCCGCTGGCCGGCAACTCCAGGCTGCCGCGATACCCGTGGTTGCCGGCCAGCGGCCGGCACTACTGCAGACCCCGCCCCGGCGGGGTTTGCTTTTTCTGGCGGCGGCTCGCCCGCAGCCATGACCGATGGCCTTGGCAGGCCCGGCCGCGCAGGCCTACCATCGGTTTTTTGCCGTCCTGCGGAGACCCCGATGAAACTGCGTCATGCCCTGCTGCCACTGAGCCTGCTGGCTGCCCTGCCCAGCGTCGCCGCTGCCCGTGGCCTGGAAATCCGCGACATGGTGGCCATGGACCGCGTCTCCGCGCCGGTACTGACCGCTGACGGCGGCACCGTGGTGTTTGCCAAGCGCAGCACCGATGCCAACCTCAAGGCCAGCACCGCACTGTTCGCGCGCAACCTGCGCACCCGCGATGCGGCGCCGCCGAAGCAGATCACCCCGGCTGGCTGGAACGTCAACTCGGCCTCGTTGTCGGCGGACGGCCAGACCGTGTACTTCCTCAGCGCCAAGAACGGCAGCCAGCAGCTGTACTCGCTGCCGATCACTGGCGGTGCTCCGCACCAGCTGACCGATTTCCCGGTGGACGTGGACAGCTACCACGTGTCGCCGCAGGACGACCGCGTGCTGTTCAGCGCCGGCGTGTTCCAGGCCTGTGCCTCGGACCTGGCCTGCACCCAAAAGAAGCTGAAGGACGTGGAAGGCGCCAAGGCCAGCGGCAAGGTCTTCGATTCGCTGTTCGTGCGCCACTGGGATACCTGGAACGACGGCCGCCGCAACACCCTGTTCGTGGCGCCGTTGCCGGCAGCCAAGGCCGGTGCGGTCAAGGGCGCTTCGGCGCTGAGCGCGACCATCGATGGCGATGCCCCGTCCAAGCCGTTCGGTGGCAATGATGATTTCGCGTGGTCGCCGGATGGCAGCAGCGTGGTTGCCAGCATCCGCGTGGCCGGCAAGCAGGAGTCGTGGTCGACCAACTTCGACCTGTACCGCTTCGATGCCGCCGGCAAGCAGGCGCCGGTCAACCTGACCGCCTCCAACCCGGCCTGGGATGCCGGTCCGGTGTTCAGCGCCGACGGCAAGACCCTGTTCTACCGCGCGATGAAGCGCCCGGGCTTCGAAGCCGATCGCTTCGGCCTGATGGCGATGGACCTGGCCAGCGGCAAGACCCGCGAGATCGCTCCGCAGTGGGACCGTTCGGCCGGTGGCATCGCCCTGTCCGCCGACGGCGCCAGCATCTACACCACTGCCGATGACCTCGGCGAGCACCCGCTGTTCCAGATCGACGTGGCCAGCGGCAAGGCGACCAAGCTGATCGGCGACGGTAGCGTCACCGCTGTCGACGTGGCCGGCAACAGCGTGGCGATCACCCGCAACAGCCTGAAGAGCAACGACCAGGTGCTGGTCGGCCTGCTGCCGGCCGCTGGCGAAGCCATCGGCGAGCTGCGCGCGCTGACCCCGGCCGCTGGCGAGGTGCTGAAGGACGTGTCGTTCGGCGACTACGAGCAGTTCGAGTTCAAGGGCTGGAACAACGACACCGTGCATGGCTATGTGGTCAAGCCGCACAACTACCAGGAAGGCAAGTCCTACCCGGTCGCGTTCCTGATCCATGGCGGCCCGCAGGGCAGCTTCGGCAACGGCTGGAGCTACCGCTGGAACCCGCAGACGTATGCCGGTCAGGGCTACGCCGTGGTGATGATCGACTTCCATGGCTCCACCGGTTACGGCCAGGCCTTCACCGATGCGATCAGCCAGCACTGGGGCGACCGTCCGCTGGAAGACCTGCAGAAGGGCTGGAGCGCGGCGCTGAAGAAGTACGATTTCCTCAACGGTGACAAGGCCTGCGCACTGGGCGCCAGCTACGGCGGCTTCATGGTCAACTGGATCGCCGGCAACTGGAACAGCCCGTTCAAGTGCCTGGTCAACCATGATGGCGTGTTCGACCAGCGCATGATGGGTTACGCCACCGAAGAACTGTGGTTCACCGAGTGGGAGCAGGGCGGTACCCCGTACCAGAAGGCGGCCAACTACGAGAAGTTCAATCCGGTCAACCACGTGGCTGACTGGAAGAAGCCGATCCTGGTGATCCACGGCCAGCAGGACTTCCGCATTCCGGTCGAGCAGGGCCTGGCCGCGTTCACCGCTGCCCAGCGCCAGGGCATCGAATCGAAGTTCCTGTACTTCCCGGATGAAAACCACTGGGTGCTGAAGCCGAACAACAGCATCCTGTGGCATGACACCGTCAACGCCTGGCTGAAGCAGCACATCGGCGAATAAGCGATACCGGTGCCGCCCTTCGGGGCGGCGCTTTTGTTTCGCCATCTGCTTCACCGGTGGGTGCCGACCGTTGGTCGGCACACCTCCCTGAGCTTCCGCCAACAGCAGCCGAGCACGGCTCGGCTCTACAAGAGCGCCTGCATGCCTTCGACTGCCCTGATCCAGAACGACATCGTCGTCTTCGGCCTGATCGCCGCCACCCTCGGCGCCGTGTTCTGGACCGCTTCGCGCGAGCAGGGCCTGTGGAAGCGCTTCTATACCTTCGTGCCGGCGCTGCTGCTGTGTTACCTGCTGCCGGGCGTCTACAACACCGTCGGCCTGATCGATGGCCAGAACACCAAGCTCTACAACCCGGTCGCGCGCGACATCCTGCTGCCGGCGGCGCTGATCCTGTTGACCCTGGCGGTCGACATCAAGGGCATCCTGCGGCTGGGGCCGAAGCTGGTGCTGATGTACCTGGGCGCCTCGGCCAGCATCATGCTGGGTGCGGTGGTGGCGTTCCTGGTGATGCGTGCGATCCATCCCGATACCGTCGCCGGCGATACCTGGGCCGGCATGGCCGCACTGGCCGGCAGCTGGATCGGCGGCGGTGCCAACATGCTGGCCATGCGCGAAGTGTTCGACGTCAACGCGACCACCTTCGGCCAGTTCGCGGTAGTCGATGTGGGTGTTGGCTACGTGTGGATGGCGGCGCTGATCTTCCTCGCCGGGCGCGCGGCGAAGATCGATGCACGCAGTGGTGCCGACACGTCGGCAATTGATGAGCTGAAAGAGCGCATCACCCGCTTCCAGGCCGAACACGAGCGCATCCCCAGCCTGACCGACCTGATGCTGATCGTGGCCGTGGCCTTCGGTGGCGTCGGTCTTGCCCACGCCATCGGCACGCCGTTGGCGGCGTGGTTCAAGGTCAATGTCAGCTGGGCATCGCAGTTCAGCCTGGATGCGCCGTTCGTGTGGGTGGTGGTGCTGTCGACCACGCTCGGCCTGGGCCTGAGCTTTACCCGGGCTCGCAACCTCGAAGGTGCGGGCGCCTCACGACTGGGCTCGTTGCTGCTGTATTTCCTGATTGCCTGCATCGGCATGCAGATGGATCTGCTGGCGCTGCTGGATCGCCCGTGGCTGTTCCTGCTCGGCATCATCTGGATCAGCGTGCACATCGCGCTGCTGTGGTGCCTGGGCAAGCTGCTGAAGGTGCCGTTCTTCTACTTCGCCATCGGTTCGCAGTCGAACATCGGCGGCCCGGCCTCGGCGCCGGTGGTAGCCGCCGCGTTCCATCCGGCGCTGGCGCCGGTGGGCGTGCTGCTGGGCACGATGGGGTATGCCACCGGCACCTATCTGGCGTATGTGGTCGGCATTACCCTGCGCGCGCTGGCAGGGCAGGGTTGATTATTCAACGGTAGTGCCGGGCCATGCCCGGCGAGCCGCATCGCGGCGGTGGATGTTTATGCCGCCGGGCATGGCCCGGCGCTACCGATGCGTTACGCCACCGGCAAACCGCGTTCGATCAGCCACGCTCTGGCGTCTTCGGCATCCTGCTCGAACCGCGCCGAGTGAAAAGAAGGGCGCCGCAAGGTCCGGCGCGTCGCCACGCGCCCATTGCCAACCGCGCCCGCGGCTTTACGCCACTGGCAAACCGCGTTCGATCAGCCACGCTTTCGCGTCTTCCGCATCCTGCTCGAACCACGCCTTCGTCGACCCCAATCGATACGTGTATCCCCACGCATCCATGTCGGCCATCAGCCGCTCGCTGCCGACGCCGGGCAGGTGCCCGGCCAGCACGATCTGCAGGTAGCAGGTGGCATCTTCTTCGGGCACCGAATCGGTGGCGTCGGTATGCACCTGCGCGCGCCGCTCCGGCGGCAGCACGATCAGGTGGCAGGCCTCGTGCAGCATCGAGTGCACCGGCGTGTCATCGCGCACGTACACGCCGCTGGCGATGATGCCGGCCTCGGGCTCGCCCCAGTAACTGCCGGGGATCGGTTCGCCGGCCGCTACGTGGTGCAGGCGCAGCTCATGCGCAGCGAGCAGGCGCTGGGCATCGGCGAAGGCGATGTCGCCGACGCGGGTAACGTTCGGTTCGGGCGTGGTATCAGTCATGCGGGTCAGGCAGCCCCGCCCATGCAGGCACGGGCGGGGCAGGGGGTCAGGGTTTGTCCGGGCCTTCAGGCAGCGCCACGGAAATGTCCAGCACGTCGTGCTGGCCATCCTTGACCAGATCCACCTTCACTGCATCGACGTCGATGTTGACGTACTTCTTGATCACTTCCAGCAGCTCGCGCTGCAGCAGCGGCAGGTAGTCGGGACCGCCACGGTGGCTGCGCTCCTGCGCGATGATGATCTGCAGGCGATTCTTGGCGGTTTCGGCGGTGGTCTTCTTCGCTTTGAGGAAATCAAACAGGCCCATGCTTACCCTCCGAACAGCTTGCTGAAGAAGCCCTTCTTCTCGACGTTGGTGAAGCGCATCGGGCGTTCTTCGCCGAGGATGCGTGCGACGGCGTCGTCATAGGCCTGGCCGGCAGCGGATTCGCCATCCAGGATGACCGGCTCGCCCTTGTTGGAGGCGTTGAGGACGTCGCCCGATTCGGGGATCACGCCGATCGCCTTCAGGCCAAGGACCTCCTCGACGTCGGTGATGCTGAGCATCTCGCCGCTTTCCACGCGCACCGGGGTGTAGCGGGTCAGCAGCAGGAAGGCCGGCACGTCCTGTCCGGATTCGGCCTTGTGGGTCTTCGAGTCGAGCAGGCCGATGATGCGGTCCGAGTCGCGTACCGAGGACACTTCCGGGTTCACCACCACCACTGCGCGGTCGGCGAAGTACATCGCCAGGAAGGCACCCTTCTCGATGCCGGCAGGGGAGTCGCAGATGATGTACTCGAAGCCGTCGGCGGCCAGGTCTTTCAGGACCTTGCCCACGCCTTCCTGGGTCAGCGCATCCTTGTCGCGGGTCTGCGAGGCAGCCAGTACGAACAGGTTGTCGAAACGCTTGTCCTTGATCAGGGCCTGCTTGAGGGTGGCTTCGCCGTGCACGACATTCACAAAGTCGTACACCACGCGGCGTTCGCAGCCCATGATCAGGTCGAGGTTGCGCAGGCCGACGTCGAAGTCGATCACCGCCACCTTCTTGCCACGCTTTGCCAGGCCGCACGCAAGGCTGGCGCTGGAAGTGGTCTTGCCGACGCCGCCTTTGCCGGAGGTGACTACGATGATTTCAGCCAAAGGACTTCTCCTGATGATTCTGTTTGAGGTGCTGCGTCAGTCCAGCGCAGCGATCTTGATCTGGTCCTGTTCCAGCCACACCTGCACGGCCTTGCCGCGCAGGGTTTCCGGGACATCGTCCAGCACCTTGTAATGGCCTGCAATGGCGACCAGTTCCGCATGGAAATCACGGCAGAAAATGCGTGCCGCGGTGTTGCCCTGGGCCCCTGCCAGCGCACGGCCGCGCAGGGTTCCGTAGATATGGATGCTGCCATCGGCGATGACCTCGGCGCCGGCGCCGACGGTGGCCATCACGGTCAGGTCGCAGTTTTCCGCATACAGCTGCTGGCCCGAACGCACGTTGCCCAGCTGCATGCGACCCGGCTGTGGCGCGGCGGCATCGGCGGCCTTGCCCATCGGCGTGGCCGGAGCTGGTGCCGGTGCGGCCTTCGGCTCGGCGCGGGCCGCACGGCGCGGCTCCGGTGCCGGCGGCGGGGCAGGCTCTGCTTCGGCACGCTCGTACTGGGCGCGGAACTTGGCCAGCAGCGGCAGGCCGAGCTGCTGCGACAGCAGGTCGACCGCGCTGGTGCCATAGGCAAGCGCCACCGGCAGTACGCCGGCACCGCGGAGGCCATCCACCAACGCCTGCGCCGTGGCCACGTCGGGCACCTGGCTGAGGCCGCCGAAGTCCAGGATCACCGCTGCACGGCCGAACAGCTTCGGCGCACGGCTCACCCGTTCCTGCATTTCCTGCACGAGGCGTTCAACATCGAGGGTGCGGATGCGCAGGTTGGCGATGCCCACCTGGCCGATCTTCAGTTCACCGGCCTGTTCGTAATCGAAATTCACCGCCACGCTCAGGTCCCCGTCGGCCGCTGTGCCTGCGCCGGCAACTGCCGGTCGCGTGCCCATGCAACATCGGGCAGCTTGCCGCCATAGGTTTCGTTCACCCACGGGAAACTGCACAGTTCCTTGGCCAGCATGCTGGCCCGCACATCCACCTGCGGCATGGTGTTCTGGCCCAGCTCGCGGAAGCCGAAGCTGCCGTGGAAGAGCAGGGCGGCATCGGCGCCGTGGTCCAGGAACACTTCGCAGGTCATCTGCGGGTAGCGCAGTTCGGCAAAGCTCTGCGCGTCGGCGTAGAACGCACGGCCGACGCCACCACCGCGGCGGCGGCTGGCGACCACGATGCGGTCGATATAGAAGAAGGGGGTGTTCAGCTGCTGCTTGAACCAGGCGAAATTGCTGCTGTCGTGCTGGCTGTCGCTGCCGAAGCCGATCAAAAAGCCGGCCAGGTTGCCGTCGCGCTCGGCGACGCGGAAATACTCAGCGGTTGCATAGAACAGGCGCAGGCGCTCGGCATCCAGGGGAAGGATGGCCAGGCCAGCATTGTTGTTCAAAGCCAGGACGGAATCGAGCTCGTGCTCGCGCACGTCGCGGATGACAATCGACATTGTGACTCCGTGGGGTAACGCGGTTGGTCCATTACAAGACCCTGCGCACGATTATTGCATGCCCGGGGTGGGCTGCGGCATGAACAGGGGGATATGCCCAAGCATGACTTTCGGCGCTTGGGAGCAGCCACACACAGGCTACGATGGGTGATGCTGGCCCGACTCAACCACAATGCGATGCTGCGCTACTCCGGGTTGTTCACCTGGGGCACCGTCGGCCTTTGGCTTGCGATCTACCTGATCGACCCGGTGTCGCTGACGCTGGAGAGCCTGGACGGCGAGGCTGGCTTCCGGATCATTCCCTGGGCCTCGGCCTACCTGGCCTTCGGCTTCGTGTACTGGGTGCTGACCCGCTCGCTGGGCGAAAGCCGGCCCGGCTTCTTCGACCATGCCGCGCTGATCCTGCTGACCGCCTGCGCGATCGGCGTGAGCTATTTCTCCGGCACCGCGCTGGGCAGCATCCTGCTGATGGTGGTGGCCGGCCTGCTGCCTTGGCTGCTGGGCCCGCGCATCGGTGTGGTGTGGCTGGTGGCCAGCAACCTGGCCGTGCTGCCGGTCTACATCCAGCCACTGGGCTTCCCGCCGGTCATCGCCGTGCTGCAGGCCGTCGGCTACATGGGCTTCTCCAGCTTCGTGTTCGTGATCGCGCTGGTGGCCCGCCGCCAGGCCGAGGCGCGCGAGGAGCAGCGCCGGCTCAATGCCGAGCTGCGCGCCACCCGTGCGCTGCTGGCCGAAAGCGCGCGGGTGAACGAGCGCACCCGTATTTCGCGCGAACTGCATGACCTGCTGGGTCATCAGCTGACCGCGCTGACCCTGAACCTGGAAGTGGCCGGGCATCTGGCCGAGGGCCAGGCGCTGGAGCACGTGAAGCGCTCACATGCCCTGGCCAAGCTGCTGCTGGGCAACGTGCGCGAGGTGGTCAGCCAGCTGCGCGAGACCGGCGCCATCGACCTGGCCGCCGCCCTGCGTCCGCTGACCGAGCACGTGCCTTCGCTGGACATCCAGCTGGAGATCGAGGAGCCGCTGAACGTGGAAGACCCGCAGCGGGCCCACGTGCTGCTGCGCTGCACCCAGGAGATCATCACCAACACGGTGCGCCATGCCGGCGCCCGCCACCTGTGGCTGCGGGTGTACCGTGAGGTCCCTGACCAGGTCGTAGTGGAAGCCCGCGACGACGGTGTCGGGGCGGAAACGGTCAATGTGGGCAATGGTTTGCGCGGCATGCGCGAACGCCTGCAACAATGTGGAGGCCAGCTGCAGGTGGAGACCCGCCCCGGCGAAGGCTTCCGGCTGCGGGCGACGGTACCGGCAACGGTGCTGGCGGCCCTTACCCAGGTTCCTGAAGGAGTG
This sequence comes from Stenotrophomonas sp. HMWF023, assembly GCF_003060985.1. Classification (NCBI taxonomy): domain Bacteria; kingdom Pseudomonadati; phylum Pseudomonadota; class Gammaproteobacteria; order Lysobacterales; family Lysobacteraceae; genus Stenotrophomonas; species Stenotrophomonas sp. HMWF023. The sequence continues at coordinate 13,178 of NZ_QAIJ01000092.1, read as the reverse complement.
CGTTGATGATTCGCGTCTGCCTGGTCGACGACCAAACCCTGGTGCGGCAGGGGATCCGCTCGCTGCTGGCGCTCGACGACGGCATCGAAGTGGTGGCCGAGGCCGCCGATGGCCGCCAGGCCGTCGAGCTGATCCCGCAGATCCGTCCGGACGTGGTCCTGATGGACATGCGCATGCCGGTGATGTCCGGGCTGGAGGCGCTGCAGGTGCTGTCACGGCAGGAACAGCTGCCGCCGACCATCATCCTGACCACCTTCGACGATGACCAGCTGGTGCTGGCCGGGCTCAAGGCCGGTGCCAAGGGCTACCTGCTCAAGGATGTCACCCTGGCGCAGCTGGTCGGCGCGATCCGCACGGTGGCCGATGGCGGTTCGCTGGTGCAGCCGGCGGTGACCCAGCGCCTGCTGTCCGGGCTGGAGCACATGCGCAACGACTTCGTCAGTCTGGACCGCCCCGACCCGCTGACCGACCGCGAGACGGAGATCCTGCGGCTGATGGCCAGCGGTTTCTCCAACAAGGAGATCGCCAATTCGCTGGGGGTCGCCGAGGGCACGATCAAGAACCATGTGTCCAACATCCTCTCCAAGCTGGGTGTACGCGACCGTACGCGCGCGGTCCTGAAAGCGTTTGAACTCCAGTTGGTGTGAGGAAAATCCTTTAACGACAAAGACTTGGCATGCAGTCCGGGCCCGGATTCAGGGTTGCCCCCTGTTTGCCCCCTACTTGCCGGGTACGCGGATGCGTTACCCTTCGAATTCTTTGTCCATACAAATGCGCAGCCGGCACGGAAACCGGTGCGCCAATCCCGATAACCAATGCCCGCGAAGCCTGCTAGGATTGGCGCTTCGCTTCAATCAACCCGGCCGTGGGATCGGCCCCGGAGACTCTCTGAATGACCCGTATTATCGAGTTCCTGATCGCCTTGGGGATCGTGGCTGGCCTGTTCGTCATCATTGGCGTCTGTCTGCCGGGCGAGCGTCACATCACCGAAAGCATCGAGACCAACCGCAAGATGACGATCGTGTACGACACGGTCAGCAGTCTGCGCCGCTTCAAGGACTGGAACCCGCTGGTACTGCGCGATCCCGCCGTTGAACTGAAGCTGTCCGGCCCGGTCTCCGGCGTCGGTGCCACTCTCGACTTCACTTCCAAGGACCTGGGCACCGGTTCCTGGAAGGTGACCGAAGCCGAAGAGAACAAGCGTGTTGTTATCGCCATCGACGACGCCACCAAGGGTCACGACAAGGTCAGCACCTTCACCCTGGAGCCGACCGGCAAGGGCGGTCGCAACGTCAAGATCACCCAGGACTACTCGGTGAAGTATGGCTTCGACCTGTTCGGCCGCTACGCAGGCCTGTATGTCAGCCGCCAGATCGGCGATGACATCAAGATGGGTCTGTCGCGCATGGCGAACATGCTGGCCACCGTGCCGAATGTCGACTACCGCACTTCCGAAGCTCCGCTGACCGATCTGGGTATCGTCGATGTCCCGGCCGAGGACCTGCTGGTCGTCACCGCCGGCAACGTCGATCGTGGCCAGGACTCCATCAGCAAGTCCATCAAGGACAACCAGGAGTGGATCAAGCGCGTGATCGAGGCCAATGGCCTGGAAGCCGCTGGCCCGCTGCGTGTCATCACCACCGACTTCGGTGCTGAGAAGTACGCCTTCGACATCGCTCAGCCGGTGAAGAAGAAGGGTGCTGAAGGCGTGCCGGCCGAACAGCTGACCGTCAAGATCGACGGTGGCGCTCCGGTCAAGTACGTCCGCGTTGCTCCGCACCGTTCGGCACATGCGGCCTACACCGGCCACATGGCAGGTCTGGACGTTGCCCGCAGCGCCCTGCGCGCCTGGGCCGTGACCTCGGGTAACGAAGTCATCGACCGTCCGTACGAAACCTGGAAGGACGGCGTGGACAAGTCGTTCACCCCGGAAGCGACGTACGACATCTACTGGGCCGTCAAGTAAGCCTCGGCTGACCCATGTAGTGTTGGACACGAAAACGCGCCGCTTCCTGCGGCGCGTTTTTTTTTCATCCCGAGCCCGGTGTCGGGCATTGCGCAAGGAGCTGTCATGTTCAATTCCGAACGACGCGCGCGTAAACCGTCGTTGCTGGCCTGCCTGGGCGCGCTGCTGGCGGCCGCCTCGATCGGTCTGTCCGCCTATGCCGCGCATGGCGTGTCCGATCCGCTGGCGCAGCAGCACCTGAACATGGCGGCGTTGTATGCGTTTGCCCACGGTGCGGTACTGGCGGCCCTCGGCCCCCGCGCGCAGGGCGCGATCGCGCATCTGGCGTTGTACGTGTTGCTGCTGGGTGTGCTGCTGTTCTCCGGCAGCCTGCTGGGCGGTGCGCTGTGGCAGTGGCCGACGCGGCTGGCGCCGGTAGGCGGCACCACGCTGATGGCCGGATGGGTGCTGCTGGCGATCAATGCGTTGAGACGCTGACTGCAGCGCCCACGCATTGGTAGCGCCGGGCCATGCCCGGCTTCAAGCGCAGCGACCCGCGTTTGCCTTTGCTCTGTTGTTCCATTCCGTGGCGGTCGCACGCGGAACAATTCCGGGACACGGGCGGGGTGAGCTTGCGGGGGTGTAAGCCGCATGGATGCGGCGCCCAAGCCTCCAGGGATGGATTTACGGCGGCCCCCGCAAGTTCATCCCGCCCGCGGCCATGCGCGGACTGCTCCAGGCCTTCGCCACGAGGGGCTCAGCCGTTGGCCGGTTTCCAGCACCAGTGCCACGGTTCGTAGACGATCCCATGCGGGTTGTCGCGCGGATAGCTCAGATGGAACCCGTGTGCCCCCGCATTGACCTGCAGCCACGCAAACGCGGCCGTCGCCTCGAAGGTCTCTTCTGCCGGCGCATCCCCCGGCGTGCCGATGTCCAGCGCGTGACCACTGTGATGCTCGCTGAATCCTGGAGCAGCATTGACCTGCAGGATCTGCGGCACACTCTGCCCGCGCGCCAGCTTCCGTTCGAAAATACCGAGCTGATACGCATGGCTGCGGAAGCCGGAGATCGCGTCCAGTGCAATGCCATCCCGCGCGGCATGCAGGCGCATCCGTCGCCAACCCTGCGCGGCACCGCGACGCAGCCACAACGGGCGCGCGAAGCGGTCACGTCCGGCGAAGTGCAGCAGGCAGGGCTCGGCTTCCAGCGCAAGCCCACTGTCCTGCGCATAGCGCTGCACATCCAGGCCCAATTGCTGCAGGCGCTGCTGCAGGCCGGCCAGTGGCAGCCACTGCTCTTCCAGTGCAGCGCCAAACGGCCGTGACCACGCGCCATCCAGCAACGCCAGCGCTTCCTCCACACCCGGTTCGCGTGGCAGGCGCGGCACAAGCGAGTGCACGCCGTGTGCCAGTACCGCCGCCAGGTAGCGGCCATCCTGCTTGCGCCGCAATACCCATTGCGCACGCGCCAGCAGGCGCGCGTCGGGATTGCTGCGCGCGCGCAGCAGTGCGGCCGGCCACAATTCAACGGCCTCGGTATTGATCAACAGTGGAGTGGTGCGGTGCATCGATCCAGCTTACTGCCGTGGCGCCGTGGCGGCCACCTTGCGCAGCGCTTCCAGCAGCGCCTGCGGGCGCTCCAGGCTGAGCAGCAGTGTGCTGCCGCCACGCACCGGAATCACCAGCGTGCGCGCGCGGTCGGTGACCAGGGCAAAGCCCTTGCCGCCGCCCTGCAGGCGGAAGTGCCCCGAGTAGAAGCCGGGCATGCTGTAGCCGTTGGTCTTGAAGCGGATGCCGTAGCGACGATCACGGCCGAGGTCGACCACCTCGGCCTGGTCCAGCAGCAGGTCGGCCACCGGCGTGCGGCGGCGGTACAGCGTCGAACGCACGTCCAGTACGTCGTCTGCCAGCTCCACCCGGCGGCGGAAAAACGCCCAGCCCAGGCCGACGCCCATCACCACGATCACCGCCAGGCTCCATGCCGCGCTGCCACCCATCAGGAAGAACGGGGGCGACAGCGTGACCTCCATCCAGGGAGCGTCGGTGCGGCTGTCGTGCAGCTGCGACCAGATGCCGACGCCCAGTACCGCCAGCAGTGGCAGCAGCACCCACAGCACCCGCAGCGAGGAGCTTTCGGCGACGTCGAACGGGCGTGCATCACTGCCGCTCATCGTTGCGACTCCACCCAACGCGCGACGTCATCGATCAGCTGCCCATCGACGTGGCCCGGCTGCGCGTATTCCTTCAATGAACTGGAGCCGCTGCCGGCGATGCCGATGTGGTTGAGGGCGGGATAGGCCTTCCATTGCACGTCCGTGCGATCGGCCAAGGCTTTTTTCCACAGTGCCCAATCCGTTTCCGGTACCTGGAAGTCGCGGCCGCCGTGCAGCATCAGCAGTGGCTTGTGCAGCGCCACCGCATCGCCACGAGCGTTCACTGCTTCGATGCTCTTCCAGAACGCCTGCGGCACGCCCAGTGGCAGTTCGCTGGCGGGTGCAGGCGTGTCGCTGCGGGCCGAGGCGATCTGTGCGGCCAGCTTGTCCAGGAACGCTTGTTCCGGCGCACTGATCGAGCCGTCCAGCGACAGCAGGTAGCGGTTCTGTTCCGGCAGCAGTTCAAGCAACGTGCGTGCCGGCGCGGCCCACAGGATCGCGCCGCGCGCCTGTGGCCAGCGGCTGGCGATGCGCGGGGCGAGCATGCCGCCCTGGCTGTGGCCGAGCACGAAGATCCGCTTGCCGTCGATGCGTGGGTCCGCCGCCAACGCGCTCAACGCCGCGACGGCGTCGTCGGTGGTCTCGTCATCAACGTTGAAGCTGCCGCTCTGGAAGTCCTGGGGACGGGCATGGGTGCGCTTGTCGTAGCGCAGCACTGCGATGCCCTGCGCGGCCAGGCCGCGGGCGATGTCCAGGAACGGGCGGTTGCCACCGATGGTTTCGTCGCGATCCTGCGGGCCGGAACCGTGCACCAGCACTACGGCCGGGAACGGTCCTTTGCCCTTGGGCAGGGACAGCGTGCCGGGCAGTGCGCCGCGCGCCTGCGGCACGCTGAAATCGGCTTCGCTGTAGTTCGCATCGGCCGGCGGTGGCGGTGCCTTGGCGGCCGGGGCCGGGCGCAGCAGCAGGCCCGCTACTTTGTCCTGCGCGTTCACCGCCACCTGCGCGATCACCGCGCCAGCGGCGAACTGCAGCGGTACTTCCACCAGGTGCAGGCCCTGCTGCTCGCTGCTGTGCGCCGGTCCGCGCTGCTTCAGTTCACCCAGCGACTGCCACAGGCCCTGCAGCTTGTCGGCAGGCACGGCCGCGGCCATCTGCGGGGTCAGCATGGCTTCGGCATCGGCGATCCGCCCGGCCTGAAGGTGATCGAGCAGGCGTGCTGCGACCTGCTGCGGTTCGCCAGCGGCTGCACTGGCGGACAACAGGGCGAGGGAAACAGCAAGCAACGAACGGCGTGCGCTCATGGTTACAGCTCCTTCTTGAAGACCAGCAGGGCCGGGCGCATCGGCGCCGGGATGATGATGTTGACCAGTTCCCAGCCGAGCTGGCCCTGGCGGCTGAGTTCGGCCTGGATGTCGTCGGCTTTCTGCAGGCCCATCATGGTGGTCTTGACCTCGACGGTCAGGTAGCTCCAGCGCTTGCTCATTCCTTGTCCTCCGGCGATGGCTTGGGTTTCGGCAGGCGTCCTGCCTTGCGCAGTGCGTCGCGCAGCACGTATTCGATCTGCGCGTTGAGGCTGCGCAGTTCATCGTCCGCCCAGCGCTGTGCGGCCGCCAGGACCTCGGCGTTGATGCGCAGCGGATAGGCTTTTTTTTCGCTCATGCAGACTCCTGGCGGGGCGGTGGGGCGCCCCGTTGCGAGGGTGGCTCAGTACAGCGAGCCAGTGTTGACGACCGGCTGCGTGCCGCGGTCCGAGCACAGCACGGTCAACAGGTTGCTGACCATGTGCGCCTTGCGCTCCTCGTCCAGCTGCACCACGCCGTTCTTCTGCAGTTCGGCCAGCGCCATCTCGACCATGCCGACCGCACCGGCGACGATGCGCGTGCGTGCGGCGATGACCGCGTTTGCCTGCTGCCGCTGCAGCATCGCCTGGGCGATCTCGGCGGCGTAGGCGAGGTGGCTGATGCGCGCATCGATCACCTGCACGCCGGCATCGGCCAGGCGCTCGGCCAGTTCGTTCTTCAGGTGCTGGGAGATCTCGCTGGCGTGGCTGCGCAGTGCCAGCTGGCCGTCCTCATGCTGGTCGTAGGGATAGCTGGTGGCCATCGCGCGCAGCGCCGATTCGGACTGGATGTGCACGAAGCTCTCGTAGTCGTCCACGTTGTAGACCGCTTCGGAGGCGTCGACCACCTGCCAGACGATCACCGCGGCGATCTCGATCGGGCTGCCGTCCAGCTCGTTGACCTTCAGCTTGCCACTCTCGAAGTTACGCACGCGCTGGCTCACGCGGCGCTTGCTGAAGAAGGGATTGTTCCAGCGCAGGCCGTTGTCCTTGACGGTGCCTACGTACTTGCCGAACAGGCTGACCACCGCCGCCTGGTTGGGCTGCACGGTGTACAGGCCGGCCAGCGCGACCAGGGCCAGCGCGGCGATCAGCAGGCCGGCCAGGATCAGCAGCACGTTGGGCGAGCCGGTGCTGGCCTTCGCCGCAACCCCGGCCACGAACAGGGCGCCACCGGCGAGGGCCACGACCAGGGACCCGGCGAGCGCGCCCAGGCCGTTGAGGGAGGACAGCGACTTCTCTTTCATGGCAGTACGTCCTTGAGGGTTCGAAATGAAGATATCAAAGTGATATCACATTCGGGCTACCGTTCGTCGGGCGGGTGTCCTCAGGCGCTGCGGCTGGACCGGATAGAATGCCCACCCGCCTTCACATTGCTGCTGGAACCCCGCCATGGCCAAGCTTGGAACCCCGCTGTCCCCCTCCGCCACCCGCGTGCTGCTGCTGGGCTCGGGCGAACTTGGCAAGGAGGTGGCCATCGAGCTGCAGCGGCTGGGCGTGGAAGTGATTGCCGCCGACCGCTACGCCGATGCCCCGGCCATGCAGGTGGCACACCGCTCGCACGTGATCGACATGCTGGATGCGATGTCCCTGCGCCAGTTGATCGCGCAGGAGCAGCCGCACCTGGTGGTGCCGGAGATCGAGGCGATCCATACCGAGACCCTGGTGCAGCTGGAACAGGAGCAGGGCCTGCGGGTGATTCCGACTGCGCGTGCGGCGCGCCTGACCATGGACCGTGAGGGCATCCGCCGCCTGGCCGCCGAGACCCTGGGCCTGCCGACCTCGCCGTACCGCTTTGTCGATACCGAGGCCGAGTACCGCGACGCCGTGGCCGCGATCGGCCTGCCGTGCGTGGTAAAGCCGGTGATGTCGTCCTCGGGCAAGGGCCAGAGCACGTTGCGCAGCGAGGCGGACATCGCCCCGGCCTGGGAGTATGCGCAGACCGGTGGCCGTGCCGGTGCCGGCCGCTGCATCGTCGAGGGATTCATCGACTTCGATTACGAGATCACCCTGCTGACGGTGCGCCATGCCGGCGGCACCTCGTTCTGCGCGCCGATCGGCCACCTGCAGAAGGATGGCGACTATCGCGAAAGCTGGCAGCCGCAGCCGATGTCGGACAAGGCGCTGGCGCGTGCCGAGGAAATCTCGCGCGCGATCACCGATGACCTCGGTGGCTGGGGCCTGTTCGGTGTCGAGCTGTTCGTGAAGGGCGACGAGGTCTGGTTCAGCGAAGTATCGCCGCGTCCGCATGACACCGGTCTGGTGACGCTGGTATCGCAGGAGCTGAGCGAATTCGCGCTGCATGCCCGGGCCATCCTCGGCCTGCCGATCCCGCTGATCCGCCAGAGCGGCGCATCGGCCTCGTGCGCGCTGCTGGCACATGGCGAGGGCGTGCCGTACTTCAACAACGTGGCCGCCGCGCTGCAGGTGCCGGATACCGCCGTGCGCCTGTTCGGCAAGCCCAGCGTGCATGGCCATCGCCGTGTCGGCGTGACCCTGGCGCGTGCGGAAACCATTGACGAAGCGCGTGCCATCGCGCGTGATGCCGCCGAAGCCATCGGCGTCGAACTGCGCCCGTAAATCGGTAGCGCCGGGCCATGCCCGGCGGCCACATTCCCGTGGGTACCGACCGTTTGGTCGGTACATATTTCCGGTGGGTATCGACCGTTGGTCGGTACCCCATCAACACCTGTTACGGCTTCACGTCCACCCACACCAGGTGGTGGTCGCTGCCGTCGGCGATCTTCGCTTCTGCACTTTCATTGGCCGGCCAGAACACGCCGCTGCCGATGTACTCGAAACCGGTCGAGGGCAGCACGTAGTCCAGACGCATGGTGCCTGACTTCGGCCCGAAATCGCCGGTGGCATGGAATGGTGCGCCCTTGCGTTCGATGCCCTTCGCCGCATAGGCCAGGCTGGTCTGCTCGGCGCCGACGCTGCGCGGGGTGGGGTAGCGCAGGACGCGGGCGTTCTCGATCAGTTCGACGATCGCCTCGTGGCGGCCATCGCCATCGACCGGATCATTGTTGAGGTCGCCAAGGATGACAAAACGCGCATCCTGGGCCAGGCCACCGCACAGGCCCTTGTCGTCGCACAGCCACGGCTTGTCACCCTTGGACAGGTATTCCTGCCACAGGCGCAGTTCGTCGTGGTTGCGCGCGGCGTTGCGCTTTTCCGGGCCGTCGAACACCGGCGGGGTCGGGTGCGAGACCAGCGCGTGCACCACGCCGGCCGGGGTCTTCACCGGCACGTCCCAATGCGACTTCGACGACAGCCGCAGCTGCGACCAGACGCTGTCGTTGTAGAAGCTCTTGCCGGTGCGCGGATCGACAGGGCGGATCGCGCCGGGCATCGCACTCCACTTCAGCAGCTGGAAGCTGCGCACCTTGGCTTCGTCGATCGGGTAGCGCGACAGCACCAGCATGCCGTACTGGCCCGGGTGCAGGCCGTAGCCCCAGGCGTCGTTGCCGCGGCCACGGCCTTCGCCGCCGACCACGCCGTTGTTGTCCAGGTCCAGGCCGCTGGGTACACCGGTGTTCACCGGTGCCAGGTAGCGGTAGGCGAAGTGCAGCGGCTTGCCGCCACCGGGCTGGGCCACTTCCAGGTAGCGCTTCTGGAACAGGTCGGCAGCGCGATGGGCGTCGTCGAAGTCGAATTCGTTCAGCAGCACCAGGTCCGGACGCGCCTGCTGCAGTACCGCGGCGATCTTGCGCGCGTGTTCGCTGTCGCCTTCCAGCTCGGCGATCAGGCCGCCGGCCTCGTCCGAATACAGCGAGGTGTTGTAGGTGGCCAGGCGCAGCGCTGCAGACGGTTTTTCGGTCATCGCGGGGGACGTTGCGAAGGCGGGAGCGGTGGCGCCACAGAGCAGGGCCAGGCCGAGGATCAGGGGTTTGGCGTTCATGGGCCGTATTGTGCACCCGGCCCGGTGTCAGTGGTTTGTCAGCGTCCGTCCAGATCGTCGTCGAAATCATGCCAGCGGCGGCCGTCGTAGGCCTCCAGCGGGCGATAGCGCCGCTTGTAATCCATCTTCTGGTGCTCACGGATCCAGTAGCCCAGGTACAGATGTGGCA
>NZ_QAIJ01000092.1:0-3659 GCF_003060985.1 Stenotrophomonas sp. HMWF023 | reverse complement strand
CTGCAGGATCGCGAACGTGCCCAGCCCGCGCGCGGCATGGGCGGGGTCGAAGAAGGTATAGACCGCCGACAGCCCGTGCTCGGTCACATCGGTCACCGCCACACCCAGCAGCTGGCTGGGCTGGCCGTCGTGGCCCGGCAGGCGCATTTCCATGAAGCGCGTGTGCGACCAGCTGCCGATCAGGAACTGCTCGAACTCGTGCGGGCCATGGTCGTCCATGCCGCCCTTGGCATGACGATGCACCAGGTAGCGGTGGTACAGCTCGAACAGATCCTCACGCGGCATGGCCGCAGTGATGCGTACTTCCAGATCGGCATTGCGTGCGGCGCAGCGGCGCTGGCTGCGGTCCGGGGCGAAGCGCGCCACCGGGATGCGCACGGCGACGCAGGCGTGGCAGTTCGCACAGTGCGGGCGATAGACCAGATCACCGCTGCGGCGGAATCCCCAGCTCAGGGCCAGCGGATACAGCCCGCCGAGGCGACGGTCCTGCGGGTCCAGCACCAGATCGCGCGCGACCCGGTCCGGCCAGTACCCGCAGGGGTGCTCGCCGGTCTGGAACAGTCGCAGTTCGTCGTCTCTGTCGCCGTGTCTCGCCATGGGCACAGCATAGCTCCAGCCTGTCGCAATGGCGGCGACTGTCCGCCGGATGAATGGAGCAGGCGGCTGCGTCAACCGAGGCCGTGGTCAGGCGTTGTTGTCCTCCGAGGGTGAGGTGTTCACCCCGATGCCAATCCCATTCCCAGGAGTGACCCCATGATCCGTACCCCCCTGCTGCTGGCCCTGCTGCTCGGCACTTCCGCGACCGGTATCGCCTTGGCCGCCGACACCCCGGCTGCACCGGCACAACGCCCGGCCAAGCTGGATACCAATGGCGATGGCGTCATCGACCGCAGCGAAGCGGCGGCCAACCCGCGCCTGGCCGCGAAGTTCGATGAGCTGGACAAGAACAAGGACGGCAAGCTCTCGCGTGATGAGCTGCCGCGCTGGAAGCATGGCCGCCACGGTGGTCGCGGCGGCGAGCGCTGGGCCAAGCTGGACGCGAACAAGGATGGCCGCATCAGTCGTGAGGAAGCCAAGGCCGATCCTCGCCTGGCCGAGCGTTTCGACCAGCTCGACCTCAACAAGGATGGCTACCTGGACAAGGCCGACCGCGAGCTGCGCATGAAGCAGCATCGTGACGCCTGGTTCGCCGCGGCTGACACGAACAGGGACGGCCAGCTGAGCAAGGCCGAGTTCGACGCCGCCAAGGGCCCGATGCACGGTGGCCCGCGCCACGGCGGCCCGCGTGACGGCGCCGTGCCGAAGCCGCAGCGCTGATTTTCAATGCAGTGATCGACGACAACGCCGGCGTGATGCCGGCGTTGTCCGTTACAGGCGGCCGCTGAGCGTCATCGTATAGGCCAGGGCACCGATGACGATCAGGTTCACCGCCATCATGCCGGTCAGGCCATACATGGATTCGTACTTCCAGTTGATCCCGTGACGCCCACGCCGGGCTGCATCACGCGCGAGCAGCGGCGCCATGATGCGCCGCAGTGTCACCAGGCACTGGTAGTTGACCACCACCAGGCCCAGTGCCAGCACCAGCAGCTGCGTCCACATCGGCGCCTGCAGCAGCACGGTGAACAGGATGGCCAGGCACCAGCTCAGGCTGGTGCCGGTGCTGAGATTGACGAAGCGGCGAACCTGCACCTGCTCGGCGCCGGTCTCGGCGTACGACAGCAGGAAACGGCCGCCGAGATAGCTGCCGAGCGCGCCACCGACGACGCCACCGATGATCGCGGCCCAGCTTGACGCGGGCAGCATCTGTAGCTGGCTCAGCGTAGCAGTCAGCGAGCCGAGCGCGGTACCGCCGGCAGCGCTGGCGCCACCGAGGCCGAGCTTGCTGCCACCCACGCCGACGCCGGTTCCCAGCAGGATCGCCGCGCTTGCGGTGCCGGGCGCAGCGATCATCACCATCGACACCACCGTCGTTGCAAACGCGGCACTGGGCGCGCTGCTGCGGGCGAATTCGCCGAAGCGCTGCAGCAGGCCCTCGCGCACCTGCGCACGGGCGCGTGACAGGCGCTTGCGTACCGCCGCGTCGCTCAGCCCGAGCAGGTCAGCGACCTGCTGCGAATGCTGGCCCTCGCGGTAATACAGCAGCAGTACTTCGCGGCTGTCGCCGGGCAGGGTAGAGATGATATCTTCGGCAGCGATTTCCTCTTCCAGCCGCTGCAGGCGATCCGCTGCACCGGGGGCCGGATCCGCAGCCATGGTCAACGCCACTTCGGCAGCCTCGCCACTCAGCGGTCGGCCACGTTGCGCGCGCAGCCAGTCACGGGCGAGATTGCGGGTGATCTGCCGCAACCAAGGCAGGAAGCTGCTCGCGCTGCGCAGCTGGTGCAGCTGCTGCCAGCCCTTCACGAACGCTTCCTGGGCGATGTCCTCGCTGGCCTGGCGGTCGCCGGTGATGGCCAGGGCGATGGCGGTGACCGTGTTCTGGCAGGCCAGCACGATGCGCCCATAGGCATGCTGGCAGCCGCCGCTGGCGGCCGGCAGTTCGCGGTGCAGTGTGTCGTCGATGCTTGCTGCGAAGGTCGTCATGGCGGCGGGCTCCTGCAGGGATTGTGTCCCATGACGGAGGCGCGTGCGGAATGTGACCAGCCCTTTTCCGGTAGCGCCGGGCCGTGCCCGGCGGCTGTCCTGTCAGGCATTGTGGCCGCGGATGCAGGCCGCTGGGCTCGCCGGGCATGGCCCGGCGCTACCGGCGGTTGCCGGCCAGCGGCCGGCACTACTTCGCCGGCTGGATGCGGACCCGCACTTCCTCTTCTTCCGGCGGTGCCGGCGCGGCCGGCTGGGCTTGCTGCGGCTGGGCCTGCGGTGCGGGCACCGGGGTTGCGGGGGCAGGGGCGCCGCGATGGCGCAGGCCGATCACCAGCGCCACGCCGGCGATCACCACCAGCAGGGCGATGCGGATGCGCCAGGCCCAGCCACGACCACCGGCACTTTCCTGCACATCATCGCGGAAGGCGAACTCTGCGGTCGGATGGTCACGGCGGGTGGTGTCGAGCAGGCGGGCGTCGCGCAGGATTTCGCGCGCACGCGGCTGGTCGTCGGCACGCACGACCCAGACCGCCGGGTAGGCGCCGGCATTGCCCAGGTCGGTATAGCTGAACTGGCCACGGCGACGGGTCTTGTACGAGCGCCCGTTGGTGACCTTCACCTGGATGTCGTGGCTGCGCAGGAGCTCGGCCACGCCTTCCACGGTTTCCACGCGCTGGCTGCTGAAAATCTGACGCATCGGATCAATCCTTGGCCGGCACGGCGGCCGCTGCTGCCTGGTCCGGAACCACGCGGATCAAGCCTTCCTGGGCGGTGCTGGCAACCAGCACGCCATCACGGGTGAAGAACTGGCCGCGGGCCAGGCCGCGTGAATCCTGCGCGCTGGGGCTGTCCAGCGAGTACAGCAGCCAGTCATCGGCGCGGAACGGGCGGTGGAACCAGATCGCGTGGTCCAGCGAGGCCATCTGCACGTGCGGATGGTAGTAGCTGATGCCGTGCGGGAAGGTCGCGGTGCCCAGCAGATGGAAGTCCGATGCGTAGGCCAGCAGCGCCTGGTGCAGCTCGGGAGCATCGCCTACACGCTCGCTCAGGCGCAGCCAGACCTGGTGGTAGGG
>NZ_QAIJ01000353.1:0-8595 GCF_003060985.1 Stenotrophomonas sp. HMWF023 | reverse complement strand
CTTCTGACCGGCGCTCGACGCGGCCGCGCTGGATGCCGGTCAGAAGACCCTGCGCCGCAAGACCCACGAGACCATCGGCAAGGTCGGTGACGACTACGGCCGCCGCCACAGTTTCAACACCGCCATTGCCGCGGTGATGGAGCTGATGAACGCGCTGGCCAAGTTCGAGGACGGCAGTGAACAGGGGCGCGCCGTGCGCCAGGAAGCACTGCAGGCCATCGTGCTGCTGCTCAACCCGATCACCCCGCACGCCAGCCACGCCCTGTGGCAGGTGCTGGGCCATGGCGAAACGCTGCTGGAAGACCAGCCGTTCCCGCAGGCCGACAGCGGCGCGCTGGTACGCGACGCGCTGACCCTGGCCGTGCAGGTCAACGGCAAGCTGCGTGGCACCATCGAGGTGGCGGCCGATGCCGCGCGTGAGCAGATCGAAGCGCTGGCCCTGGCCGAGCCGAACGCGGCCAAGTTCCTGGAAGGCCTGACGGTGCGCAAGATCATCATCGTTCCCGGCAAGATCGTGAACATCGTCGCTGCCTGATGTACCCGGCACCGGCCGCCCTCGTGGCGGCCGGTGCGTTGTCGCCACGCCGGGCGCGCCCGGCCGATGGCCCTGCGTTCACGCGGCCTCGGGCACCCTGTCTGTTGCCGTGATCGCCCGGCTCCGCCAGACTGTCTCCATGACCCGAATCCTGCTTGCCCTCGTTCTCGTCCTCGGCCTCGCCGGCTGTGGTTTCCACCTGCGCAACAAGCTGATGCTGCCGACCGATACGGCGCCGGTGAAGGTGGTATCCACCGCGCCCTACAGCGAGCTGGTCAAGCTGTTGAACCGCAGCCTGCTGGCATCCGGTGCGCGCTTGGCCGATGAGGACAGCAAGGGCCCCAATGCCCAGCTGCAGGTGCTGTCCGAACGCTGGGGCGACCTGCCGATCGCGATCGACTCGCAGGGCCGCGCGCAGGAATACAGCCTGCGCTATGCGGTGATCTTCATCTTCCGCCGCGAAGATGGCAGCGAGCTGGTGCCGCAGCAGGTGATCGAACTGTCGCGCGACTACGTGTCGCCGCCGACCGACGCCACCGGCACCACCACCGAACGCGAGATCCTGGCTGACGAACTGCGCCGTGAAATGTCGGCCTCGATCATCCGCCGTATCGACAGCGTGGTCCGCGCCGAGTTGGAAAAGGGCGGCAGCCTGTCGGCGCCGAAGCCGGTCGAGCACGATCCGGTCGAGCCCGCACCCGCCGTCAAGCACTGAGCCGGGCGCCTGATGGAACTGCGACCGGAACAGCTGGCCGGGCAGGGCGCTGACACGGCGCTGGCGCCGGTCTATCTGATCGCCGGTCCGGAAACACTGCGAGTGCTGGAGGCAGCCGACGCTGTGCGGGCCCGTGCACGCGCGGCCGGCATCGACGAGCGCGAAGTATTCGATGCCGATGGCCGCGATTTCGACTGGAACCAGCTCGACGCCAGTTTCCACGCTCCCAGCCTGTTCAGTGCCCGCCGCCTGGTGGAAGTGCGTCTGCCCAGTGGCAAGCCGGGCAAGGAAGGCGGTGAGGTGATCAGCCAGTTCTGCGCCAACCCGGCGCCGGACGTGATCCTGATGATCACCGCCAATGAATGGAGCAAGGCCCACCAGGGCAAATGGGCCGAGGCGGTGAACCGTGTCGGCGTGTTGTCGGTGGCCTGGGCGATCAAGCCACATGAGCTGCCGGACTGGATCGAACGGCGTCTGCGCAGCAGAAGCCTGCGCGCCGAGCCTGCCGCCGTGCAGCGCTTGGCCGAGCGCGTGGAAGGCAATCTGCTGGCCGCGGCGCAGGAGATCGACAAGCTTGCGTTGCTGGCCGATGGCCAGACCCTGGACGTGGAACGGATGGAATCGCTGGTGGCTGATGCCGCCCGCTACGACGTGTTCCGGCTGGTGGAGGCGACGTTCTCCGGCCAGCCACAGGCGGTGCTGAGGATGCTGGCCGGTCTGCGCGGCGAAGGCGAGGCCGTGGCCGCGCTGATGCCGATCGTGATCCGCGAACTGCTGGCCGGTGCCGGCCTGGCACGGGTACAGGCACGCGGCGGCAATCTGGCTGCGGAGATGAAATCCCGCGGTATCTGGGAGTCGCGGCAGGCGCCCTACAAGCGTGCGCTGCAGCGGCATCCGGAAGGCAAGCGCTGGGAGCGTTTCGTGGCCGAAGCCGGGCTGGTTGACCGCATCGCCAAGGGGCGCGCCGACGGCGATGCCTGGCTCGCGCTTGAGCGCCTGCTGGTGGCGGTGGCCGAGGCGCGCGCGGTACGGCTGCTCGCCCGGGCCTGATCCATGAGCCTGCGGATCTATTACGGGGGCACCTTCGACCCGGTGCATCTGGGCCATCTGGCGATCGCGCGCGCGGCGCGCGATGAGCTGCAGGTGGCGGTGCGCATGCTGCCTGCCGCTGACCCGCCGCACCGCGCGGTGCCGGGCGCGACCGCCGAACAACGCTGCACCATGCTCGGCCTGGCCATCGGCGATGAACCGGGCCTGCTGCTGGACCGCCGTGAGCTGGATCGGGCGGCGCGCTTTCCCGGCAGGCCGTCCTATACCGTCGATACCCTGCGCGAACTGCGGGCCGAACTCGGCCCCAGCCGACCGCTGGCGTGGCTGGTGGGGGCCGACAGCCTGCTGGGCCTGCCCAGCTGGCACGAGTGGCAGGCACTGTTCGGGCTGGCCCATTTCATCGTCGCCGAGCGTCCGGGCAGTCCGCTGCGGGCCAGTGTCGACGGCGCGCTGGGGCAGGCCACCGAGGGGCGCTGGGCCGACAACGAGCAGGCCCTGTTTGCCAGCCCGGCCGGCCGCATCCTGCGCCTGCACCACCCGCTGCGCGAGGAATCGGCCAGTGCCGTGCGCACCCAGATCGCCGCGGGCGGCCCCTGGCGGGCCATGCTGGCGCCGGCGGTGGCCGACTATGTTTCTGGCCACGGCCTGTACCGCTCCGCCACCTCGTGAATACGGTTGCCGCGCTGTGGCCGTATAATCGCCCCCACGTTTATCGAGTCGACCCGCTTTGAGCAACCAGACCCAGCCCCAGACCATCAAGGTCGATCTGCCCAGCCCCGCGCCCTCCGTGCCGGAACTGCTGGCCAGCGTCCGTCAAGCCACCGAAGACCTGAAGGCCAAGGACCCGGTCGAGATCGACGTACGCGGCAAGTCCAGCGTCGCCGACTACATGGTGGTCGTGTCGGGTACTTCGACCCGCCATGTGAAGTCCATCGCCGACGAGGTCGTGCGCTTCGCCAAGAAGATCGACGTCATGCCGCTGGGTGTTGAAGGCGAGCGTGAAGCCGAATGGGTGCTTGTCGACCTGGGCGACGTCATCGTGCACGTAATGCTGCCGCGCGTGCGCGAGTTCTATGCGCTCGAGCGCCTGTGGACCGTTGGCGACCAGCCGCCGTCCTACGACGACGACGAAGTGGCCTGAGCCATTCGTTGATGCGGTTTTCGACGGCGCCGATGGCGCCGTCGACGTTTTGGAGGAATGCTGATGAAAGCCCGCCTGATCGCCACCGGCGAACGCGCGCCCAGTTGGGTGGCGCAGGGGTTTGCCGAGTACCAGAAGCGGCTCTCGCACTGGTTGCCCTTTGAGCTGGTCGAGATCGAGCCCGGCCTGCGCGGCAAAGGGCGGGACGCACGTCGCGCCACCGAAGACGAAGGCAAGCGGGTGATCGCTGCGTTGCCGAAGAATGCCTATGTCGTTGCACTCGACGTACCGGGCCGCCAGCTCAGTTCCGAACAGCTGGCGCAGCGCCTGGAACACTGGCGCGGACAGGGCAGGGACCTGGCGTTCCTGATTGGTGGGCCGGAAGGCCATTCGCCGGAAGTGTCTGCGCTGGCCGATGAAAAGTGGTCGATCGGCCCGCTGACGCTGCCGCACATGCTGGTGCGGCTGGTGGTGGCCGAGCAGTTGTATCGCGCCGCTGCGATGTTGGCCAATCACCCCTACCATCGCGCGTGAAGAGTCGTTATACTGGCGGTCTGCCCGAATAGCTCAGCCGGTTAGAGCACTTGACTGTTAATCAGGGGGTCGTTGGTTCGAGTCCAACTTCGGGCGCCACATTCAAGAGGCCTGCATCGCGAGATGCAGGCCTTTTTTGTTGCGTCGTGCCGTGCAGTCGTGTGCGGCGGTAGATCCACGCCATGCGTGGATGCATTGCGCTCGATTTTTCGAGCGGACTCGACTCTACACTGCAGGTCCATCACGTGGATGTTGACGATGCGCGCGTTTCGCTTTGCATTTTTCCTGCTGATGGTCCTGCTGCCATTGACCGCATCGGCCGCCGCGCCAACCACTTGGCAACCGCCGGCCGGTACCACTGAATTTCCTCTCTGGCCCGATGGCCAGATGATGGCACCGCCGAAGCTGAAAGGCCCCGAGCAGGTCAGCGAAACCGTCTCCAAGGCCAGCGGCGAGCACTGGATGATGCTGCAGAACGTGGCCGTGCCCACGCTCACCGTGTTCCCGGCGAAAGGCGCGCCCAGTGGCACCGCAGTAATGGTGGTGCCGGGCGGTGGCTACAACGTGCTGGCGATCGACCTGGAAGGCAGCGAGATCTGTGGTTGGCTCACCGCACAAGGCATCACCTGCGCGCTGCTGAAGTATCGCGTACCGGCCTCGGGACCGAACTGGAATCGCGAATGCAACTGCCGCGACATTCCCGCCGTGCCGATGGCATTGCAGGATGCGCAACGGGCAATGGGCCTGCTGCGTGCGCAGGCCGCGCGCTGGAAGATCGATCCGCTACGGTTGGGCGTGATCGGCTTCTCGGCCGGCGGCCATGTGGTGGCGGGGTTGAGCACGCATGCGCAGCGCAGCTATGCACCGCTGGATGCGGCCGATGCGCAGTCCAGCCGGCCGGATTTCGCGATGCTGCTGTATCCGGGTCATCTCTGGGTACGCAAGGATGATTCGCTGGAAAAAGACATCGTGGTCGATGCCAAGGTGCCGCCGACATTCATCGTGCAGGCCGCCGATGACCCGACGGACGATGTCCGTCACGCATTGACCTATCAGCGCGCACTGATCGAGGCCGGCGTGCCGGTGGAAATGCATCTGTTTGCGCGTGGCGGTCACGCGTTCGGCCTGCGCCTGAAAAACGCTCCGGTGTCGGCATGGCCCAGCTTGGCCGAGCGTTGGATGCAGGACATCGGCGTGCTGCCGAAACGCCGGTTGTAGAGCCGAGCCATGCTCGGCTGCCTGCGCGAAGCCGAGCGCGGGCTCGGCTCTACAGCGTCAGCTGGCCTTTCCAGAACGCCACCAGCGTAGCGATCGCCACCACCAGGATCGCGCCGAACAGCACCCATTCCCAACGTGTGAACACCTGTTCTCCGCGCTGGCGCCGGGTCAACGCGTACAGCACCACGCCCGGCACATACAGCAGCACCGACAGCAGCAGGTTGCCCAGGCCACCGGCATACACCAGCCACAGCGCATAGGCGCTGGCCAGCAGCGCGACGATGAAGTCGCGCCAGCGGGCACCGGCCGCGCTGGCGTACGCCTCGCCCTGCCAGGCCAGCTTCACGCCGAATGCGCTGGACAGGAAGTACGGCACCAGGCTCATCGACGCCGCCAGCAGCACCAGGCTGGTGTAGCTGCCCGAATTGAACAGCACCAGCAGCAGGAACAGCTGGATCAGGCTGTTGCTCAGCCACAGCGCATTGGCGGGCACGCCGCGTGCGTTCTCGCGGCCGAGAAACGCCGGCATCGTGCCATCGCCAGCGGCGGCAAACAGCACTTCGGCGCACAGCAGCACCCACGCCAGCAGTGCTCCCAGCACCGAGATGATCGAGCCGATGATGATCACCGTTGCGCCCCATTCGCCCACGATTGCGCGCAGCACATAGGCCATCGAGGGATTGGGCAGGCCCGCCAGCTCGGCCTGCGACAGCACACCCATCGACAGCAGGCTGACCAGCACCAGCAGCAGCCACACGCCGATGAAGCCGATCACGGTGGCGCGGCCGACATCGGCGCGGCGCGCGGCCCGGCGCGAGTAGATGCTGGCGCCCTCGATGCCGATGAACACCCACACGGTGACCAGCATCATCCCGCGCAGTTGCTGGCCCATGTCCCCCAGCGCGGGAACGCCGAAGAAGTCGGCACGGAACACGTCCATGCGAAACGCACCGGCGGCCAGAACCAGGAACAGCGCGATCGGCACCAGCTTGGCCACGGTGACCAGGCCATTGACGATCGCGGCAGTACGCAGGCCGCGCAGCACCAGCAGGTGCACGGTCCACAGCAACACGGACGATGCGGCGATGGCGGCGGGTGTATTGCCTTCGCCGAACACCGGCGCGAAGTGGCCGAGGCCGCTGAAGATCAGCACGAAGAAACTGGCGTTGCCGAGCACCGAAGCGACCCAGTAGCCCCAGGCTGCAGAGAATCCGATGTAGTTGCCGAAGCCTGCACGCGCATACGCATAGATGCCGGTGTCCAGGTCGGGGCGACGATTGGCCAGGGCCTGGAACACGAAGGCGAGCATCAGCATGCCGGCGCCGCTCACTGCCCAGCCGATCAGCGCGGCGGCCGGGCCGGCGCTGCGCGCCACGTTCTGCGGCAGCGAGAAGATGCCGGCACCGACCATCGAGCCGACCACCAGTGCGGTCAGTGCGGCCAGGCCAAGGCGTTGGTTGGAAGAGGGCATCACGCGCGCCGCAGCTGTCGGGGTGCCCATGATGGACGCTGTCGCGTGCGGAAAAAAGCAAAGGCCCGTGCATGAGCACGGGCCTTTGCAGGTGATGCTGCAGCAGGATTACTTGAACGTGTACTTGGCACCGACGGTGAAGTAACGGCCCAGCGCACCGGAGAAGTGCATCGGGTTGTAGTTCACGCCGCCGTAGGTGGTCGGATCGAGCGGGGCGATACGGTCGAACACGTTGGCCACCGAGGCGTTGAGCTCGAAGGCTTCGGTGATGTTCCAGCGACCGGACAGATCGAAGGTGGTGAACGAAGAGATCTTCTTCACCGGCGTTCCATCTTCATAGAACGCCTGATACGTGCCACCGCGCTTGTCGGTGTTGTCCATCTTGCTGATGTAGTTGGCAATGCCGCTGACGCTCCAAGGCCCCTGCCGCCAGGTGGTACCGAAGTTGATCTTGTCCTTCGGGGTGCCGATGCAGTTGGTGACGTCGCAATTGCCGTGGGTGCCGGCATAGTCGACAGTCTCATCGCCTTCGGTGCGCTCGAACTTCAGGACGTGGCTCCACTGCAGGTCCATTTCCAGCTGGCCCGGGCCGATGTCGAAGGTCTGGCGGATATCGGTATCGATGCCGCGAACACGTGAAGAGTTGGCATTCACGTAGGCCGTGTTGACTGCGAGGATGTTGCCGCTGTTGGCAACGCCGCCGATGTTGTTGATGTCACGCACCACGTTGCCGGCCCGGATCGCTGCCGTCGTGCTGCCCTGGGCGATTTCGTTGGTGCGCTTGATCTGCCAGGCATCGACGGTCAACGAGGTCGAGGACGTCGGCTGCAGCACGATGCCCACCGAGTAGCTCTTGGATTCCTCCGGCTTCAGATCCTTGTTCGGGCGGGTGATGATCGCCACCGTGCGGGCGGTACATTCGTCGGGGTCGATGGCGCAACGAACCGGGTCGGATGCGTTCGAGAAAGCAGCCAGGCCACCGTCACCGTTTTCGGCAGGGTTCGGTGCGCGGAAGCCTTCAGCATAGCTGGCACGCAGTGCGATCCAGTCGGCAGGAGTCCACTTCACGCCGAGCTTCGGCGTGGCCTTGCCTTCACCGCTTTCGTACTTGTCGTATCGCAGGGCACCGGACAGTTCCAGCTGTTCCAGCACAGGTGCGGACAGTTCGACGTAACCGGCATACACGTTCTGGGTGCCATCGTAGGCCGAGTAACCCAGGCCGATGATGTCACCCGTGTCGGTGTAGGTCTGCGGGGTCAGGCTGTTGCTGGTCTTGCGCCATTCTGTGCCGATTGCCAGGCCCAGTGGACCACCCTTCAGGTCCATCAGGCTGCGCGACACGGTGAAGTCGAACATGTCCAGGCCGGATTTCGCACGGGCGCTGATGGTTGGTGAGATGTAGTCGTACAACGCCTGCGAATTCAGATTGGCATTGTCGCCGATGCGCCACACGCCACCTGCGCAGTTCGGATTGCCCAGTGCGCACTGCACGGCGCTGTAGCGCAGGAAACCAGTGCGCTTGTTGACCAGGTCGGTCGCCGAATGCAGGTAGGCGGTGTCGTAGCTCCAGTCACCCCAGTTGCCCTTGACACCCACCAGGAAGCGGTTGAACTCGTTGGTGTTGTTGGTCACGCGCGGACCGACATCCCAAGCCGAATAGCGCAGCCTCGAGGCCTGGCCGGGAATCGGGTTGTCAGGATGGTTCGGGCCGAGCACGGTGGCTTTGGAGCCACTGTTCGCGGTGACGACGCCGCCCGGATAGCCCCAGGTACCCGCAGCACCTGACGGGGTGTTGCTGAAGATCGTTTCCTTCTTCGAGTAGCCGATCTCCGTGTAGATCTCGCCGCCTTCGCCGAAAGCGAAGCTGGCACGGCCGAACACGTTGATGTACTTCTCTTCGGGAGTCAGGTCGCGATACTGCTGCGCCGGAT
>NZ_QAIJ01000091.1:0-22980 GCF_003060985.1 Stenotrophomonas sp. HMWF023 | reverse complement strand
GCTCTACTGGGTGCAGGTGGAAGGCACGCCCAGCGACGAGCAGCTGCAGCAGCTGCGTGATGGTGTGGTGCTCAATGATGGTCCGACGCTGCCGGCGAAGATCGAGCGCCTCGATCCCGCGCCTGAGCTGTGGCCCCGCGATCCGCCGGTGCGCTTCCGCAAGACGGTGCCCGACAGCTGGCTGGCGATCACGATCCGCGAAGGACGCAACCGTCAGGTGCGGCGGATGACGGCGGCCGTGAACCTGCCGACGCTGCGGCTGGTACGCGCGGCGATGGGGCCGTACCGGCTGGATGACCTGCTGCCCGGGCAGTGGCGGCAGATCGGCTGAAATGAAAAGGGGCCGGAGCCCTTCCACTGGAAGCACTCCGACCCCGGTTGCAGCGGCAGTGAAACTCAGGCGTCGCTGCCGATATCGCTGTGTTCGTCGACCACGGTGTCGTTGCGGCGATCACGCGCGTTGATGCGCTGGGCCTGGCCGTTCACGACATGGCCATTGGCGGCCTTCTTCTTCTGCTGCTTGCGGTACAGCGCATAGCCCAGCAGGCCCACGCCCACCGCAGCCGCCGCGATGGTCACCGCCGGATTGCGGCGGGCGAACTTGGTGGCGACCTTGCCGCCGGTCTTCACCGCGCCAAGCGCGGCGCCGGTCTTGATCCAGTCGCTGGCCTGCGGGCCGAGGTGACGCAGGCTGCCGCCGGCGCTCTTCAGGCCATCGCCCGCGGTGTGGGCCAGGTCGAGGGCGCGCTCCAGGGCGCGGTCGGTGATTACGGTCAGTTTGCTCATGCGGGGGTGTCCTTGCCTCGGGTCGAAGTCCAGTGTCGCCTGTTGCCCGTAAACGGTATGTCAGTCAGGCGGGCGCGTGGTGTGACTCTACCGCAGCCATTCAGGAACGGGCGGGGCTGTCGGCGCACGTTACGTCCCGCGTGGCTTGGCCCGGTGGGTCGCCGTGGCCGTCCACGGATCGTCCGGCCACGGGTGGCGCGGGTAACGGCCCTTCATCTCCTTCTTCACCTCGGCGTAGGTGTTCTCCCAGAAATTGCGCAGATCCTGGGTGACCTGCAACGGCCGGCCACCTGGTGACAGCAGGTGCAGGGTCAGCGGCACCCGGCCATCGGCGATACGCGGCGTGTCGGCCAGACCGAACAACTCCTGCAGCTTCACCGCCAGCACGGGCGGCAGCGGCTCGCCGCTTTCGCCGTCCAGCGCGTAGGTGATCGGCCGCTCCAGCCCCGACGGTACGGTGATCCGGGTGGGCGCGTGACGTTCGACCAGCTGCCGCTGCGACCACTCCAGTGGCGACTTCAGCGCTTCGCCGAAACTGGCCTCGTCCAGTGCATCCAGACGTGTCCTGCCAGCGAATGCCGGCTGCAGCCATTGCGCACGGTTGGCCAGCAATGCGGCGTCACTGCAGTCGGGCAGGCCCAGCTCGGGCATCCAGCGCCGCAGCGATTCCACCCGCGCCTGCCACTGGCGCAGGCCCTCGGTCCATGGCAACGCCTGCAGGCCGAGCTCGGCAACGGCATCGGTGAGCGCCTGCGCCGCCAGCTGCGGATCAACCCGGCCGGCCGAACGACTGTCCATCACGATGCGGTCGAAGCGCGTCTCGCGCAGCGCGACCAGGGCGCGGCGTGCGTCATCCCAGCGCACCGCGTCTTCGGTCACGAAGCGGTCGGGCCAGTTCCTGCGCAGATAGCTTTCATCCACCGGTGCGGCGCGCAGCAGCAGCGCGTCGCGTGCCTCGAAACGCAGTTCGCTCGCCACCAGCCACGGTTCGCCCCGCAGGTCGCTCAGTTCATGCAGGCGGGCGCTTCGGCCGTTGGCCAGCAGGTAACGCAGCGGGTCGTTCGGATGCTGGAAGGCAATGCGGTCGGGGAAGGCGTGCGCAAGCAGGTCGCCCAGTTCGTGCGCCTCGATGCTGGCCGGTGGTGCGGCATCACAGCGCAAGCGGCGGCGCCATTGCTTGGCAGCAGCTTCGATGGCGGCCAAGCCGCTGCGATTGGCATCGGCGGGCGCACGGCCATTACGGAAGGCCGCCAGTGCACGCCAGCGCGCGGCCAATGCATCACCGCCGTGGCGCAACGGGTCGCGGGCTTCCAGCAATGCGGCAAGATCGGCGGCCAAGGCCTGTGCGCGCGCATTGGGTGCGGCCAGCAGCATCGCGGCCATCCGCGGATGGGTGCCCAGCGCCAGCACGCGACGGCCGAGTGCGGTGATCGCGCCGCTGCTGGACAACGCACCCAGGCGCTGCAGCAGTTCGCGTGCGGCGGCCATCGGCCCGCTCGGTGGCGGGTCGAGGAAGCGCAGGTCACTGCTGCCCCAGGCGGCCAGTTCCAGCGCAAGGCCGGCCAGTTCAACCTGGTCGATCTCGGCGCGACGCTGCGGCTCCAGCCGTTGCGACTGCGGCCACAGCCGCCAGGCCACGCCCTCTGCCACACGCCCGGCACGGCCGGCACGCTGGTCGGCCGAGGCCTGCGCGACGGCGACCACGTCCAGGCGGGTGAAGCCACTGTTGGGGTCGTAGCGTGGCTCGCGTGCCTGGCCGCTGTCGATCACTACACGCACGCCGGGCAGGGTCACCGAGGACTCGGCCACGTTGGTGGCCAGCACCACGCGGCGGCGGCCATCGCTGGAGGCCTGCAGCACGCGCGCCTGCTGTTCCACTGGCAGTTCACCGTGCAGGGCCAGCACGTCCACCGCAGCGCCATCAAGACTGTCCTGCAGGCCGGCCTGCACGCGTGCGATCTCACGTTGGCCGGGCAGGAACACCAGCAGATCACCCGGGTGCTCTGCCAGCGCCTGCTGCACCGCGCGCCGCACCTGCAGCTCCAGTGCCTCGTCACGCCGCGCCGGGAAGTGGCTGATTGCCACCGGATAGCTGCGGCCCTCACTGCTCAGTCGCGGTGCATCGAGGAAGCGGGCCAGGCGCTCGCCGTCCAGCGTCGCCGACATCACCAGCAACCGCAGGTCGTCGCGCAGCTGCGATTGCACGTCCAGGGCCAGCGCCAGGCCGAGATCGCCGCTGAGGTGGCGCTCGTGGAATTCATCGAACAGGATCGCGCCGACGGTTTCCAGCATCGGGTCGTCCTGCAGCATCCGGGTCAGGATGCCCTCGGTGACCACCTCGATGCGGGTGCGTGCAGATACCTTGTTCTCGAAGCGGATGCGGTAGCCGACGGTGCCGCCGACCTCCTCGCCGAGTTGGCGCGCCATGAACATCGCGGCACTGCGAGCGGCCACCCGGCGAGGTTCCAGCAGGATGATCCTGCGGCCCTGCAGCCATGGTGCATCGAGCAGCGCCAACGGCACCTGGGTGGTCTTGCCGGCGCCGGGCGGGGCTTCCAGCACCAGCCGCGGGTGCGCGGCCAGGTGCTGCTGGATCTGCGGCAGCAGCGGGGAGATGGGGAATTGCGGGGCATTCATGTGCAAAGGATAAGGGGGCATGGCGGGCACGGGTACAATGCGCGGGTTTTCCTGTCCCTGCTGCCCCCATGCATCTGATCGATATCGGCGCCAACCTGACCCACGACTCTTTCGACCGCGACCGCGATGCCGTGCTGGACCGCGCACGGCAGGCCGGTGTGGCGCAGATGATCATCACCGGTGCCAGCCGCGAGCATTCGCCGCTGGCCCTGCAGCTGGCGCAGCAGCACGCGGGGTTCCTGTACTCCACCGCCGGCGTGCACCCGCACCACGCGGTGGAGTACACCGATGAGTGCGATGCGGAGATGCGCGCGCTGCATGCCCACCCTGAAGTCGTCGCAGTGGGCGAGTGCGGGTTGGACTATTTCCGCGAGTTCTCGCCGCGCCCGGCGCAGCACCGCGCGTTTGAACGCCAGCTGCAGCTGGCTGCGGACAACGGCAAGCCGTTGTTCCTGCACCAACGCGACGCGCATGCCGATTTCATGGCGCAGATGAAGAACTTCGAAGGCCACATCGGTCCGGCCGTGGTGCACTGCTTTACCGGCGAGCGGCAGGAGCTGTTCGATTACCTGGACCAGGATTGGTACATCGGCATCACCGGTTGGCTGTGCGACGAGCGCCGTGGTGGGCACCTGCGCGAGCTGGTGAAGAACATTCCGGCCAATCGCCTGATGATCGAGACCGACGCGCCGTATCTGTTGCCGCGCACCCTGAAGCCGATGCCGAAGGACCGCCGCAACGAACCGATGTTCCTGTCGCACATCGTGGAAGAGTTGGCGCGGGATCGTGGCGAGGATGTGCAGACCACGGCAGCGAACGCCACGGCCGCCACGCGTGCGTTCTTCCGCCTGCCCGACGCTGCCTGATCGGCAAACGGTAGTGCCGGCCGCTGGCCGGCAATCAAATTGTGCTGCCGGCCAGCGGCCGGCACTACCCGTCAGTCGGGAACGCCCGGATCCGGTAGCGCCGGGCCATGCCCGGCGAGCGAAGCGGCAAGATCCGTCAGCCCTTCCCGATAGGTCGGAAACCGCGGCGTCCAGTCCAGCGCCTCGCGCGTGCCCCGGCTGTCGATGCGCTTGTTGCTCTGGTAGAAGCGCCGCAATGTCGCGCTGAGCGATGGATCATCCCAGGCTACTGCGGGTGGCATGGCGAACCCGCCCAGCTGCGCGGCGAAGGCCAGTACATCCTGCGACGGCGCCGGCTCGTCATCGCTCGGCAGATACAGCGCATTGGCCGTGGGGCGCCGCATCGCGGCGATCACCACCGTTGCCAGGTCTTCGACATGCAGGCGATTGAACACGAGCCCTGGCCGCACCACGTGCCGCGCGCGGCCTTGGGACAGCTGCAGCAGCGCATTGCGCCCGGGCCCATAGAGGCCGGGCAGGCGGAACATCGCCGATGCGATGCCGCGCGCATCCGCCAGCGCACGCCATTGCGTTTCGGCGAGTTGACGCCGCATGCCCACGGGTTCTGTGGCATCGGCAGCACTGTGCTCGTCGATCCAGCCACCGTCGCGGTCGCCATAGACCGAAGTCGACGACAGGTAGCCGAGCCAACGCAATGATGCGCTGTCGCGCAGCGCGGCATGCAGCAGGCGCAGTGCCGGGTCGCCCTCGGCATCGGGTGGCACGCTGCACAGCACCGCGTCTGCGTGTGCGATTGCATCGAGCAGGGCGGGTGAGAGCGCAGCGTCGGCACGCAGCTGATGACGCTGCAGGCCATCGTCAGGCGCTGACGCCGGATCGCGCACCGTGCCTTCCACCTGCACGCCCTGGGCCTGAAGGCGCGCAGCCAGCACGCGCCCACTCCAGCCCATGCCGAGGATCACTACCCGCTTCGGCAACGGGCCAGACGTGTTCATCGGATCACACCGCGCGCTGGGCCTGGTAGGCCTGCAGGCTGCTGTAGGCCACCTGCAGCAGCAACGCTTCCTGGCCCGCGGCGCGCGCACGCGCCAGCATGTCGCCGACGATCTGAGCGGCTTCCACCTGTTGGCCCGCTTCCAGGTCGCGCAGCATCGACGCCTTCAACGCCGAACCGGCCTGGGTCAGGGTGCCGCGCGCGGTGTCCTGCGCAGCCTCCAGCACCGGTTCGCCCGCAGCTTCGGCCACCGCCAGGCATTCGTCGTACAGGCCGCGCACGATGGCCTCGCCGTCGTCGGTGGCGACGATGGTGCCGATGTCCGCACGCAGCAGGCAGGTGGCCGCCGCCAGCGCGGTGAGGAACGTGTACTTGATCCACTGTTCCTGGCCGATGTGTTCGCTGGCCAGATGATCGAGATTCGCCTGTGCGCAGGCTGCAGCGAATGCCTGCACGCGCGCGGAGACCGCACCGACATCGCGTTCGCCGAAGGTCAGCTTGGCCGGCTTGCCCAGATGCAGCACGGCACCATCGGGCGCCTTGGTCGCACTGATGAAGCACAGCCCACCGAGCACTGCATCGCGACCAAAGCGCGCGTCGAGCGCGTTGTAGTGATGCAGGCCGTTGAGGATCGGCAGCACGGTGGTGTTCGCGCCCACGGCCGGTGCGATGGCATCGATCGAGCTGTCCAGGTCGTAGGCCTTGCAGCTGAGGATCACCAGATCGAACGGCTTGTCTGCAGCCAGCGTCGCCAGGGCCTCTGCGGTGACATGCTGCACCGGGAACGTGGCGTCACCCACCGGGCTGCGCAGCACCAGGCCATCACGATCCAGTTGCGCGGCGCGGGCAGGGCGCACGAGGAAGGTCACGTCCACGCCCGCCTGGGCCAGGCGACCGCCGAAGTAACCGCCGGTACCGCCGGCGCCGAGGATCAGGATACGCATTGAACGCTCACTGCAGTTGGGGGATTCACTGCAGCGATTGTGCCGGAGTTTGCGGCCAACGGCTGCGCCCCTCGTGGTGGTTTGAAGCGCAAGCTGTGTTTGGGTCGGGTGGGGTGGGCTCGCGGGGGTCGCCGCAAGTACGTCCGTGTAGGCTTGGCCGCGCCATCCATGGCGCGGACACCCCCGCGAGCCCACCCCGCCCGACCCTTGACGGTTTCCGTGTGCGTCCACCACGGAAAACAAAGAAGAAAATCAAAAGCAACAGCGGGTCGCTTCGCTCGTTCCTCGCGATCATCTTTCCGATGGATCTATATCCATCAGCTCACAAACGAAAAGAGCCGAGCAGATGCTCGGCTCCATCGCGAATGTTTCATCCACGCATGGCGTGGATCTACTGTGTCGACCAGGGTCGACACCCACCAACAGCAGCACAGACGCCGTTCCGACAGCAGCGGAAAACTGTCGAAGGCGGGGTCGGTCCGGTTGCGGGGGTGTCCGCGGCATGGATGCCGCGGCCAAGCCCCCAGGGATGGGTTTACGGCGTCCCCCGCAACCGGACCCACCCCGCCATCCCACGGATAGTCCGCGTTTGACGTTGCTGTTGCTGTTGCTGTTGCCGGCCAGCGGCCGGCACTACCTACCAACGCGGGTGCAGGGCCGCAGGCCCTGCAGGACATCCTCAGCTGCGCATGCCTACGCCACGCTTCAACAACCACAGCGCCAGCGCCGTCAGCACCACCACGAAACCGATCATCAGCGCATACGCCACCACCACCGGCACATCGCTGCTGCCCAGCAGGCCATAGCGGAACGCGTTGACCATGTAGAAGATCGGGTTCGCGTGCGTGGCCGCCTCCGCCCATGGCGGCAGCAGCTTCACCGAATAGAACACGCCGCCCAGGTAGGTCAGCGGGGTCAGGATGAAGGTCGGCACGATCGCCACGTCATCGAACTTCTTCGCATACACCGCGTTGATGAAGCCGGCCAGCGAGAAGATCGTCGCGCCCAGGATCACCGTGGTCAGCGTCACCAGCGGATGCGGAATGCGCACCGGGGTGAAGAACATCGCGATGATCAACACGATCACGCCGACCATCAGCCCGCGAAGCACTGCGCCGGACACGTAGCCCCACAGGATCACCCAGTTCGGCATCGGGCTGACCAGCAGTTCTTCCACGTGGCGGCCGAACTTGGCGCCGAAGAACGACGAACTGATGTTGCCGTAACTGTTCTGGATCACGCTCATCATCACCAGGCCCGGCACGATGAACTGCATGTAGCTGTAACCACCCATGTCGCCCACGCGCGAACCGATCAGGCCGCCGAAGATCAGGAAGTACAGGGTCATGGTGATCGCCGGCGGCACCAGGGTCTGGCCCCAGATGCGCATGATGCGGGCGACTTCGCGGCGCACGATGGTCATCAGTGCGATGCGGTTGCGTTGGCCGTCGGTCAGGACCGGGGTCGGGGTGCTGCTCATGCGGACGTCTCCTGGTTGCCGGTGAGGCGCACGAACAGTTCCTCCAGGCGGTTGCTCTTGGTACGCATCGAACGCACGCGGATGCCCGCTGCGTTCAGTGCCTCGAACACGCGGTTCAGATCCATCGCGCGCGGCATGTCGATGTCCAGCGTATGGCCATCGGTGGCGATCAGGGTCGCACCCTCGATCACCGGCAGCTGGGCGGGCAGGGCGCCGTCGATGTCCAGCAGGAAGCCTTCCACATCAAGCTTGGCCAGCAGTTCGCGCATCGGTCCCTGGGTGACGATCTGGCCATGGTCGATGATGGCCAGGTTGCGGCACAGGTGCTCGGCTTCTTCCAGGTAGTGGGTGGTCAGGATGATCGTGGTGCCGGCGGCGTTGATCTCCTTCAGCACCCGCCACATGTCGCGGCGGATCTCGATGTCCACGCCGGCGGTCGGTTCGTCCAGGATCAGCAGGCGCGGCCGGGTCATCATCGCGCGGGCGATCATCAGCCGGCGCTTCATGCCACCGGACAGGGTGCGGCTCATCACCTGCGCCTTCTCCCACAGGTGGGCGCGCTTGAGCTCGACCTCGGCCATCTGCTCGGCTTCCGCGCGCGGCACGCCGTAGAAACCGGCGTAGTTCACCAGGATGTCGAAGGGCTTTTCGAACAGGTTGAAGTTGATCTCCTGCGGCACCAGCCCGATCAGGCGCATGGTGGCGCTGCGGTTGCGCACCAGGTCGCTGCCGAACACGTCCACCTGGCCCTCGCTGAGGTTGACCAGGGAGCTGATGATGCCGATCAGGGTGGACTTGCCGGCGCCGTTCGGGCCCAGCAGGGCGAAGAAGTCGCCGGGGGCCACTTCCAGCGAGACCCCTTTCAGGGCCTGGGTGCCGTTGTCATAGGTTTTACGCAGGTCGCGCACGCGCAGGGCGGGCGCCGTATCGTTCTGGGAAGCCAAGCTCGAAGCCTTCGCGCCCATGGGCTGGCGCTGGAGAGGGGCGGGGAAGGTCTATTATAGAAGACCCCGAGGGCTTGCCCCGGCTACACACTGTCCCGAAAAGTCGTGCCTGTCCAATTCCCCATCAAACTGGTCGACCGCCGCATGCTGGCGCCCTCCATCGGCCATTACCAGTTCGTGCGTGACGACGGCCAGCCGCTGGATTTCCAGCCCGGCCAGTTCATCCAGGTCCATTTCAGCTACGCCGATGGCACCGAAACCAAGCGCAGCTATTCGCTGGCGACCATCCACGACCACGCGCTGGGCCCGGGCGAGGCGGTGGATATCGCGGTCAGCTTCGTCCCCGGTGGCGCCGCCACGGCGCTGTTCGAGGCGCTGGACATCGGCGGCCAGGTCAGCGCGTCCGGCCCCTATGGCCGGTTCTGCCTGAACCCCGGCGACCACAACGGCCGCTACCTGCTGATCGCCACCGGCACCGGCGTCACCCCGTACCGCTCGATGCTGCCGTTGCTGGCAACGGCGATGGCCGAGCGCGGTGTGCAGGTGGTACTGCTGCAGGGCGCACGCAGCCCGGGCGAGCTGCTGTACAGCGAAGACTTCTACAGCTTCGCCGAAAAGCACCCGAACTTCCGGTATGTGCCGTGCCTGTCGCGGGAACTGCCGGCCGAGCCGCACCCGGATGTACACCATGGCTACGTGCAGCAGGCGCTGGCGGAGTTCACGCCGGACCCGGCCACCGACATCGCCTACCTGTGCGGCAACCCGGACATGGTCGACGCCTGCGCCGAAGCGCTGAAGGCGGCGGGCCTGGGCAATCCGCAGATCCGCCGCGAGAAGTACGTCAGCAGCAAGTAAGCCCAAGGGTAGTGCCGGCCGCTGGCCGGCAACCCCATGAACCGGAGGCGGCATCACGCCGCCCCGGGACCATGCCTCAGTACGGCACCCAGGCATCGCGCCAGGCCGAACCCACGCCTGGCCGGTACGCCTCGGCATTGACGTTGCACCACGCGCCTTCCGGGAACGGTCGGCAGGCGTACAGCTTGCCGTCGCTGCTCTTCACTACGGTCTGCCCGGGCACGTAGCTGCCGATGCCGGCCGGATACACATGGTCGAAGTCACCGCCGGGCGACGGCGTGCCCGGGTCCGGCACCTTCGTGTCCAGCTGAAAGCGGTTGCCGTCCTTCAGGTACACGCGGTTGTCGGTGGCCGAGGCGGTCGGCGTGATCGCGCCGTTGTTGAGCACGCCCACGCGCGCGTGCTGGGCGCTGGCGTTGACCTTGCGGGCCAGCACCAACGGCCACTGCGCTGGCGCGGTCTGGCCTGCGGCCAGCGTGGCTTCCACACGTTCCACGTCGTTGCCGTTGGCATTGAACACGCGCAGCGCCAGGGTGGTGCCGACCGGCAGTTCGGTACGCGCGGTGACCGGCCCGGCATCGTGCCACTGCGGCACCGGCGTGGTACCGCCGCCACCCTCAAAGCGCACATCCATGCAGGTGTAGAACGCTTCGGTCGAATCCGAGCGCTGCCAGGTGTTGTAGATCACATGCTGGCCGCTGCGCTGCGGCAGCGTGCACTGCAGCTTGTAGGTGCCATCGGCCGACAGCGGCGTATTGCCCAGCGAGCAGAATTCCTGCAGGTCGGCCCAGCGCAGCGGGCTGCCGGGCTGCCAGCCGGCGCGGGTGACGAAGAACTTCCAGTCGCGCGTGGCATGCGGGGCGGTGGCCTTGAACACGAAGGTGAACCTGCCGTTCGCATCGGGCTGGATCGGCGTGGTCTGCCAGTCACTGCGATCCAGGTCCAGGCCGCGGAAGGTCGGGTTGTTGCCGCTGCACAGCTTGCCGTCGGGCACCACGGCCTGGTGGTTGCCGTTGGCGTTGGCCTGGTTGATGCCGTTCCAGTCGTAGAACGCCTGCGAGCCAGCCACTGCCTTGGCGGCCGCGCAGGCCGGGTTGGTGGGGTTTTCCGGGTTGCCCTGGAAGCAGGCATAGACGCGGCTGATCGGGGTGATCATCGTGCCGTGCGCGGCCGCGTTGCCGGCAACGCCAACACCGGCGCCAACGAAGACAGTAGCCAACAGCAATGGGGTATATCGCAGAGACATGGCGCATCCTTGTGGTCGTCGAAGAGAGCGGCGACCGCAGCACCCGCGCTGTGCCGCGCGACGGACGGTGAGCGGTACCGCCGCGAGTATCGAGCTGCAATGCGCAGCGCGAAACCTCGTCGATGTCGATCCGTGACTGCGCGTGTGAAGCTCTTCCCGCAGGCTTCACGCCACACTGAACGAGTGCGTTGGCGGTCACGCCTGCATCGCGGCAACGATCACGTTCGCGCGCACCGTCATGTCCGTTGATTGCCTGCCCGATCCACCTGGCACGAAAAGCATCCATGCCCTGCGTTGTGCAGGTGCACGAAGGCCACCGTCGCATCGGCGAACAACCGGTCCAGGTGCGCAGCAACCTCGGTGCCCTGGCAGACCAGGCCGCTCAGCATGAAGTCCGCGCTGTCATAGGCACGCACTGACATCAGCCGACGGTGCACGTAGGCAGGTACCACGCCTGCCGGCAGCACGCAGCGGGTGGCACCATGCTGCACGAAGATCGGGCCCGACGCGCGGTAGGGCGAACGCGTGGCCAGATGTGTGTAAGGCAGCAGAAGCAGTTCCGCACCCGCAGGTGCGTCGGTCAGGCTGACCCTGCAGGGGAAGCCGCCGCTGTCGCCGGCGCGTCGCCGCACGATTCCCTGCGCGGCCAAGGTGTCGTCGCTGGTTTCGAAAAGCGCTTCGAACGGCTGGTGGTCGATGCCACTGAGTTGCCAACAATGCATGGAGTGTCTCCCGGTTTTCCGCGCATTCTGTCGGCGCCACGGGCCGCGTGCTCGCCGTTTCCCGCCACCGGATTCGATGGCGCGCCTGGCCCTGCACAGGCAGCAACGGTCCGTGCGGCCACCGCAAGGCGCTAAGATGCGCGCGCCGCCCTTCTTCCAGCGCCGCATGTCCCTGGATTTCCCCACCGTCGCCGTGCTTGGCTTCCTGCTCTGCGTGGGCATCGCGCTGGGGTTCTCGTTGCTGCTGGTGGTGCTGCGCGGGCAACCGGTGTTGCGGCTGTGGACGCTCAGCCTGTGGGCCCTGACCCTGGGCGTGACCCTGCTCGCGCTGCGCCCCTACCTGCCGCAGGTGCCGGCGATTCTGGCCGGCAACGCGGCGATGGCTGCCTGCGCGGTGCTGCTGCTGCGTGGCATGGCCCTGCATCTGGACCAACCCCTGCCGGTGTGGCGACCGCTGTTGCTGGTGGCCACGTTCATGGCCGGCATCTTCCTGTTCCTGGTGCCGTGGCCGAACCTGGTCGTGCGCCTGCATGTATTCAGTGTGTTCGCTGCGATCATCGACGGCTGGATCGCCTGGCTGCTGCTGCGCCACGCCCCGCCACAGCAGCGCACCAGCTGCAGGCTGGCCGCTGCGGTATTCCTCGCCGAGGGCCTGCTGTACGTGGTGCGCCTGTTCCTGCCCGTGGCGCCCGGCGCCGGCGAGGACATCATGCGCACCGGCACGCCGATGTTCGTGACCTACCTGGCCGGGGTGATGCTGGAGTTGGCCCGTTGTTTCGCACTGGTGCTGCTGCTGGTCGAACGCATGCTGGTGGAACTTCGCAGGGCTGCACGGATCGATGGTCTCACCGGCCTGCTCAATCGCAGCGCGGCACTGGCGGATGGGCAGTTGCAGCTGGAGCAGGGGCGCCGGCACGGTACGCCGTTGGCGCTGCTGTTGCTGGATGTGGATCATTTCAAACAGGTCAACGATCGCTGGGGCCACCTCGCGGGTGACCAGGTGCTGCAGCATTTCACCGGGGTGCTGCAGCGCTGCGCGATCGGCCGCGTGCATCTGCTCAGCCGCTATGGGGGCGAGGAGTTCCTGTTGCTGCTGCCAGGCAGCAACGGCAACGAGGCGACAGCGCTGGCCGACGCGATCCGCCACGGGCTGCAGCAGCGTCCGGCCCAGCTCGAAACCGGCCCGGTGGCGGTGACCGCCAGCATCGGGCTGGTGCTGGACGACGGCCGGACCGATCTTTCCGGGCTGATCGCACTGGCCGACAGCGCCCTGTACCGGGCCAAGGCCGAGGGCCGCAACCGCCTGGTGGCAGTGCCGACGCCCGCCTAGGACATCCGACTGTCGCCGCCAGCGCCCGGCGCGTGTAAGTTGGGTCACATCTGTTTGGTCACATCTGCCGCGGCACACCGTCGTGGTGGACAGGAACATTCCCAGGGGAATCACGCACGATGCAACGACACCATTTCGCGCGGGCCGGGTTGCTGGCCAGCATGCTGATTGCCGGCTGCAGCGCACCGCCGCAGGCAGCCACCGACGGCGCAGGCGATTCGCCCAGCCGCCGCTACGGCCAGATCGATTTCCGTCCCTGCACGCTGGCCACTGAAGGCGCCAGCGCCAACGTCGAGGCGCAGTGCGCCACCTTCCAGGTGCCGGAGGACCGGAGCAAGCCCGAGGGGCGCAGGATCGACCTGCGCGTGGCCTGGCTGGAGTCGGGCAACAGCGGTTCCGGCCTGCCAGACCCGGTGTTCTTCCTGGCTGGTGGCCCCGGCCAGGCGGCCAGCGAGGTGGCCGTCATCGTCGATACGGCATTGCGCCAGGTGCGCAAGCAGCGCGACATCTTCCTGATCGACCAGCGCGGCACCGGCGGCTCCAATCCGCTCAGCTGCCTGGGTGCGGATGGCAAGGAGCTGCCGATGGATGAAGACGCTGCGCCCAGCGAAGCGCTGCTGCGCGAGTATGCGGAACGCTGCGCTGCGTCGCTGAAGGGCCGTGCCGACCCGCGCTTCTACACCACCGCCGAGGCCATCGCCGATCTGGACGCGGTACGCCAGGCGCTGGGCGCCGACACGCTCAACCTGGTCGGTGGCTCGTACGGTACGCGCGTTGCCCAGCGCTACGCTGCGGCCTATCCGCAGCACACCCGCAGCATCGTGATCGATGGCGTGGTGCCGAACGATCTGGTGGTAGGGGGTGAGTTCGCCAATACCTTCGACAACGCCATCACCCTGCAGTCGGCGCAGTGCCGCAAGGATGTTGCCTGCAGCAAGCGCTTCCCGGTCGACACCCGCGCACAGCTGCGCAGCGTTGCGGACACTCTGCGCCTCACGCCGGTTACCGTCGAGTACCGCGATCCGGGTACCAATGCGCCGCGCAAGGATGTGCTGACCCCGGACAGCGTGGTCGGCCTGGCATTCGCCTTCTCCTACGTGCCGCAGTATTCCTCGCTGCTGCCACTGGTGCTGGACGAGGCCGCGCAGGGGCGTTACGCGCCACTGGCCTCGCTGGTACGCGGTGCGACCCGCAGCATGGATTTCCAGATCAACCGCGGCATGCAGTGGTCGGTGATCTGCAGCGAAGATGCACCGCGCTACCAGGCGCCGGCGGAAAGCGAAGATGCGTTGTTCGGACCGGAAGCGGCGCGTGCGTTCTTCGCCGCCTGTCCGGTGTGGCCGCACCAGCCGGCACCGGCTGATGCGGCAGTGCCACTGCGCAGCGATCTGCCGGTGCTGCTGCTGTCCGGCGAGCTGGACCCGGTGACGCCGCCGCGTTACGCCGAACAGGTGCTCAAGGGGCTGCCGAAGGGACGTGCGCTGGTTGCCCGCGGGCAAGGCCACGGCACCCTGACCGCCGGTTGCATGCCGCGCCTGCTTGGCCAGTTCATCGACACCACCGATGCCAAGGCGCTGGATGCCAGCTGCCTGGACAAGCTGAGCTACGTGCCGGCGTTCACCTCGTTCAACGGATGGGCCCCATGATCGTCGCTGACAACCTGCACAAGGCCTTCAACACCCGCACCGGCCGCATCCAGGCGGTGGCCGATGTCGGCTTCCGCGCCGAGGATGGCCGCATCACCGGCCTGCTCGGGCCGAACGGTGCCGGCAAGACCACCACCATGCGCATGCTGTACACGCTGATGACGCCGGATGAAGGCAGCATCACCGTCGATGGCATCGACGCAGCCCGCGATCCGGTGGAAGTACGTCGCCATCTCGGCGTGCTGCCCGACGCGCGCGGCGTCTACAAGCGGCTGACCGCACGCGAGAACATCGCCTACTTCGGCGAGCTGCATGGCCTGTCCGCGTCGCGCATCCGCGAGCGCATCGAAGTGCTGTCGCATGCGCTGGACATGGCTGACATCCTCGATCGGCAGACCGATGGCTTTTCGCAGGGCCAGCGCACCAAGACCGCCATTGCCCGTGCACTGGTGCACGACCCGCGCAACGTGATCCTCGACGAACCCACCAACGGCCTGGACGTGATGACCACCCGTGCACTTCGCCGCTTCCTGCTGGGCCTGCGCGAGGAAGGGCGCTGCGTGATCCTGTCCAGCCACATCATGCAGGAGGTCGGTGCGCTGTGTGACCACATCGTGATCATCGCCAAGGGCACGGTGATGGCCGCCGGCAGTGCCGACGAACTGCGCGCGCAGTCCGGCGAACCCAACCTGGAAGATGCGTTCGTGAAACTGATCGGCAGCGAAGAGGGCCTGCACGCATGAGCATGATGTCGACCATGATGACGGTGATGCGCAAGGAACTGCGCGACCTCTCGCGTGACCGCCGCACCCTGATGCTGACCCTGCTGTTTGGTCCCCTGCTATACCCGCTGCTGATCCTGGGCATGGGCAAGCTGGCCGAAAGCCGTGTGCGCATCCAGATTGAACAGCCACTGCAGATCCCGACCATCGGTGCCGAGAATGCGCCGAACCTGGTGGTTTTCCTGGCTGCGCAGGGGTTGAACACCGCGCCGGCGCCGAAGGATCTGGCCGAGGCGATCCGCTCGCAGGAGATTGACGTGGCCCTGCGCATCAGCCCCGATTTCGGCAAGGACTGGGCCGATGGCAAGCCCGCGCTGGTGGAAGTGATCCGTGACAGCACCCGGCGCGCCGCCGAAGTACCCAGCGCCCGCCTGCAGGCGGCCCTGGCGACCTACAACGGCCAGGTCGGTGCGCTGCGGCTGATGGCACGTGGCGTCGACGCACAGGTGGCGCGACCGCTGGATGTGGCTACCCAGGACATGGCCAGTACCGAGGCCAAGCGCGGCATGATGCTGTCGATGCTGCTGCCGGTGCTGCTGACGCTGACCTCGTTCATCGGTGGCGCCTATCTGGTGATGGATGCCACCGCCGGTGAGCGCGAGCGGCAATCGCTGGAGCCGCTGCTGGCGACCCCGGGTTCGCGCAGTGCCATCGTCAGCGGCAAGATCGCCGCCGCCTGCGTGGTCGGCTTCGCCTCGTTGCTGCTGACGTTGATCGCGTTCAAGGCCAGTGCGCAGATCGCGCCCGGCAATGTCGGCCGGCAGCTCAACATGAACATCGGCTCGATGCTGCAGATGCTGCTGGTGATGGTGCCGATGCTGCTGATCGGCACCTCGCTGCTGACCTTCCTCTCGGCCGCCGCCAAGAGCATGAAGGAGGCGCAGAGCCACATGACCTGGCTGGTGCTGCTGCCGATGCTGCCCGGTTACGCGCTGATGGCCTACCCGGTGAAGAGCGAGCTGTGGCAGTACGCGGTGCCGTTCCTGTCGCAGAACCAGATGCTGCTGAAGGTGATCCGCCATGAGGCGATCAGCCCGACCATCTGGGCGGTCTACCTCGGCGCAAGCCTTGGCCTGGCCGCAGTGCTGTG
The DNA here is from genome assembly GCF_003060985.1 of Stenotrophomonas sp. HMWF023. Taxonomy (NCBI): domain Bacteria; kingdom Pseudomonadati; phylum Pseudomonadota; class Gammaproteobacteria; order Lysobacterales; family Lysobacteraceae; genus Stenotrophomonas; species Stenotrophomonas sp. HMWF023. The sequence continues at coordinate 6,658 of NZ_QAIJ01000091.1, read as the reverse complement.
GTTTGCTGCCGTGCGCCGCTACCACAACGAACGTCTGGCGATTTCCGGCTGAGCGTAACCGGTAGCGCCGGGCCATGCCCGGCGGATGCCGAACGAGGCCCGGTCATCCCGGGCCTCGTCCATTTCAGCGCAGTGAGGCGCTTCCGTCCCCATACCGCGCTGGCGTCACTCCCATCTCGCGCTTGAACACTGCGATGAAGGAACTGGGCGTGTCGTAGCCCAATGACAGTGCGACGGTGGTGACCGGTTCGCCGGCCAGCAATCGCGGCAGCGCCAGCAGCACGCGCAGGCGCTGGCGCCAGTGGGTCAGGGTCATGTTGGTCTCGGCCTTCCAGCGGCGGGCGAGGCTGCGACTGGACAGGCCGCTCGCTGCGGCCCAGTCCTCTACCGTTCGGGTGTCATGGGGCGCGCGTGCCAGGGCCGAGGCGATGCGGCGCAGGCGGCGGTCGCTGGGTTGCTGGAGGGCCAGCGGCAATGGCGTGCCGGCGGCGATCTCATCGATGATCACCCCGGCCAAGCGCTGTTGCACCGCATCCAACGCCTGCCCGGACCACTGCAGTGCCCGCGGCACCGCCGCCTGCAGCAGGTCGCTGGGCTGGAAAATGCGCGCTGCGGTGGGCAAGCCTACGCAGGCGTCCCTACTGAAGTACAGGCTCCAGCCATCGAAGCTGCCGATGCTGGAAAGCGCATGCAGGTGCTGCGGCGGAAGCCACGCCACGTGTCCGGCCGGAAGCAGCCAGTGGATGTCACCCGCCTCGATCCGCAACAGACCCGTGTGCGCGCCCAGCAGTTGCCCGCGCGCGTGCTGATGGCGGGCGGTGCGGCGTGAACCCCGCATCGCCAGCTGCGTGCCGAGCAGGGCCGGACCCGCGCTGGCATCAGCCAGTGCTGGATCGATCAGGGGTGCCTGGGGTGTCTGTTCTGCCATATGGATTGGCAGTTATACGGCAGAACGGTCGGCGGCGAGCGTCGACACTGGACGTCCACTTCCCAGGAGCACGCCATGCAACCGCAGGACATCCTTCCCGATCACCAGAACGACGTGCAGGTGAACGGTCTCACCGTGCGCAAGGGCAGTGTCGGCGCCTTCCTCGCCAGCGTCCGCGACTGGCAGGACCCGGCCAGTGATGCCGCCACCCGTGCCGTCGCCGAAACCGATCTGCGCAGTCTGCTGCCCGGGCTGCACGCGCTGGGCCTGTTCCAGGTGCTGGCCGCACGTGATCCGGCGCTGCAACAACTGATCGACGGCGCAACCTGAAACGCACAAGGCCCGGACATGCCGGGCCTTGCTCCAGAACCACCGGGCGCGGCCCGGCGCTACCGCCTTGGGCATCAACCGCCCGGTGCGAACACCAGCGTGCGGCGGGTGGTGACCGGGGCATTGACCGGCTCGAAGCGCCAGCGCTTGACCGCGTTGAGTGCTTCGCGATCAAAGACGCGCGAGGGCGTCGCACGCAGCACGCGCGCATTGGTCACCGAACCGTCGGTGCCGACGGTGATTTCCACCAGTACTTCGCCGGAGGTACCCGAACGCAGCGCATCGGCGGGGTAACGCGGTGCCGGCGTGCTGACCGGGCGCAGGCTTGGCGCGGCGGCGGTCGCGGCCTGGCGGGCGGCGTTGGCCTGCTGCGCAGCGGCCTGCTGCTGCTTCTGCTCGGCATCGCGGCGGGCGGCGGCCTGGCGCTCGGCTTCCTGGCGCTCGCTGTCACGACGGGCAACATCCTGCTGCGCGGCGATCTGCTTGGCCGCCTCGGCTTCCTTGGCGCGCTGTTCGGTCAGGCGCTGCTGCTCGGCCAGCTGCTTGGTGCGGTCTTCAGCGTCCTTCTTGACCTTCTCGGTCTCGTCTTCGGTGCGCTTGGCCGCAACCTGCACGCCCTTGCTCAGGCCTTCCTTCAGGCGCGGCAGGGCCGGGGCCGAGGCGTCGACCTTTTCGATCAGGGCGACCAGCCGCTGCGCTTCGGCGAAATCTTCGCGGCCCAGGTGCTGTTCGGCGGCGATCAGGGTGTAGGGCAGCAGGTCGGTCAGCGCGCTCTTTACCGAGGCGTCGTCCGGCGTCTTGTCACGCAGTGCCAGGTAGTACTCGATGGCGTTGTCGCCGGCCGGGGCGTACATGCGGTTCTCGCGCAGTGCCTGGCTGGCCGATTCGCGCAGCTGTTCGGTGCCCATCGACTGCACCTTGGCGGCCACGGCCGGTGCGGCAGGCGCCGCAGCGACGGGGGCGGCTGCGCCCGGCGCGGTCGGAGACGGTGTTTCTTCCTTGCCCGAGCAGGCAGCCAGGGCCAATGCCAGAGCGACCGGCATCCACCGGCGCGCGGCAGCGATCATTGCGACGTGCGACATCCTGCTCCCCTCTAAGAAGACGACGTTACGACAAACGTAGACAAGCCTGCCGGGACTGGAGGTCCGGGCGCGGTCGATGACGTTTCCCGACGCCATCGCCGATGACGGCGAGGGTGCAATCTAGCATCCCGGCCACCCATGCGTACAAGGGCCGGGAGCGGAGCCGGCAGCGGCAGTCGTGCCGCCGCCGGCGTTGGCGTCAGTGCGCGGCAGCCTTGCTGTGGCTGTTGGACATCAGCTTGTCGGTCCAGGCGATGCCGATCGCCGACAGGATGAACACGCAGTGGATGATGGTCTGCCACAGCACGCCGTCGGGGGTCAGGGTCGTGCAGGTATCGGGGCCGGCGTTGTAGAAGCTGGCCGATGCCGACGAAGCCGCCGCCGCCCATTGTTCCGGCTTGCACAGCGGCAGGCCGTTCAGCGGGCTGGCTGCGATGAACGTCTTCAACAGGTGGATCGAGGAGATGCCGATGATCGCCATCGCCAGCTTCACCTTCAGCACGCTGGCGTTGACGTGGCTCAGCCATTCCGGCTGGTCCGGGTGGCCTTCCAGGCGCAGGCGCGAGACGAAGGTTTCATAGCCGCCGACGATCACCATCACCAGCAGGTTGGAGATCATCACCACATCGATCAGGCCCAGCACGATCAGCATGATCTGCTGCTCGCCCATCGACACCGAGTGCGAGATCAGGTGCCACAGTTCCTTGCCGAACAGGAACACGTAAACGCACTGGGCAACGATCAAACCCAGGTACAGCGGCAGCTGCAGCCAGCGGGTAGCGAAGATCAGGCTGGACAGCGGGGACAGTAGCGGACGGTTTGCACTCATGCGGAGGATGCTGCGTTTCGGGGGAGAGGCGAGGTTACCGGCCCGCCATGACGGTGCCAAGCCAACGCACGCACTAGACTTCAGGTTCCTTTCCGTACCCCAGAGCCGCCGCCATGATCGACCTGTATTACTGGCCTACCCCGAACGGCCACAAAGTGACCCTGCTGCTGGAAGAAGCCGGCCTGGAGTACCGCATTCATCCGGTCAACATCGGCTCGGGCGACCAGTTCAAGCCGGAATTCCTGGCCATTTCCCCCAACAACAAGATGCCGGCCATCGTCGACCACGCTCCGGCCGACGGCGGTACCCCGCAGAGCGTGTTCGAGTCCGGCGCGATCCTGCTGTACCTGGCCGAGAAGACCGGCCGCTTCCTGCCGGCCGACCCGCGTGGCCGCGTCACCACCCTGGAATGGCTGTTCTGGCAGATGGCAGGGCTGGGCCCGATGAGCGGGCAGATGGGCCACTTCAACGTGTACGCGCCGGAGAAGATCCCGTACGCGATCGAGCGCTACGACAATGAAGTGCGTCGCCTGCACGGGGTGATGGACAAGCGCCTGGCCGAGCACGCCTTCCTGGCCGGCGAGGACTACACCATCGCCGACATGGCCAGCTACCCGTGGGTTGGCGCCTACGACAAGATCCCGGTCGACTTCGACGCCTTCCCCCACCTCAAGCGCTGGCACCAGGCCATTGCCGACCGTCCGGCCACCCAGCGCGCCTATGCGCTGCGCACGCAGGTGAACCCGGACGCCGGCAAGCCGCTCAGCGACGAAGAGCGCAAGCACCTGTTCGGCAAGCGCTGAGGATTCAGCGCAGGCCGCTGCGCTCGCCGGGCATGGCCCGGCGCTACCCAGCCCGCCAACGGTAGCGCCGGGCCATGCCCGGCGGATGTGCCGCGCGCGCCCTTGCATGGGCAGAAGGTCATGCTGTCTTCCTGCACCGGCTTGGTTAGGATGGAGGCTGACCGTCCCGCGCCCGCCGCGGTGACGGACCTGCCGTTTGCCGGGATCCTCCATGCGCCATCTGTTCGCCTCGCTCGCCCTCATGCTCGCCACCAGTACCGTCGCCCACGCTGAAAAACTCACCCTGGAAGCCATCACCGGCCCGCTGCCGCTGTCCGGCCCGACCCTGATGAAGCCGAAGGTGGCGCCGGATGGCTCGCGCGTGACCTTCCTGCGCGGAAAGGACAGCGACCGCAACCAGCTGGACCTGTGGAGCTACGACATCGGCAGCGGCCAGACCCGCTTGCTGGTGGATTCGAAGGTGGTGCTGCCGGGTACCGAAACCCTCAGCGACGAAGAAAAGGCCCGCCGCGAGCGCCAGCGCATCGCCGCGATGACCGGCATCGTCGATTACCAGTGGTCGCCGGACGCGCAGCGCCTGCTGTTCCCGCTGGGCGGCGAGCTGTACCTGTACGACCTCAAGCAGGAAGGCAAGGCGGCAGTGCGCCAGCTGACCCACGGCGAAGGCTTTGCGACCGATGCCAAGCTGTCGCCCAAGGGCGGCTTCGTCAGCTTCATCCGCGGCCGCAACCTGTGGGTGATCGACCTGGCCAGCGGCAGGCAGATGCAGCTGACCACTGATGGCAGCACGACCATCGGCAACGGTATCGCCGAATTCGTCGCCGACGAGGAGATGGACCGCCATACCGGCTACTGGTGGGCGCCGGACGATTCGGCCATCGCCTACGCCCGCATCGATGAAAGCCCGGTGCCGGTGCAGAAGCGTTACGAAGTCTATGCCGACCGCACCGATGTGATCGAACAGCGTTACCCGGCCGCGGGCGATGCCAACGTGCAGGTGAAGCTGGGCGTGATCTCGCCGGCAGAACAGGCGAAGACGCATTGGGTCGACCTCGGCAAGGAGCAGGACATCTACCTGGCCCGCGTTGACTGGCGCGATCCGCAGCACCTGAGCTTCCAGCGCCAGTCGCGCGACCAGAAGAAGCTCGACCTGGTGGAAGTCACCCTGGCCTCGAACCAGCAGCGCGTGCTGGCCCACGAGACCAGCCCGACCTGGGTGCCGCTGCACAACAGCCTGCGTTTCCTCGATGACGGCAGCGTGCTGTGGTCGTCCGAGCGCACTGGCTTCCAGCATCTGTACCGCATCGACAGCAAGGGCAAGGCCACCGCGCTGACCCACGGCAACTGGTCGGTGGATGAACTGCTGGCGGTCGATGAAAAGGCCGGCCTGGCGTACTTCCGTGCCGGCATCGAATCGGCGCGCGAAAGCCAGATCTACGCCGTCCCGCTGCAGGGTGGCCAGCCGCAGCGCCTGTCGAAGGCGCCAGGCATGCACAGCGCCAGCTTCGCGCGCAACGCCAGCGTGTACGTGGACAGCTGGTCCAACAGCAGCACGCCGCCGCAGATCGAACTGTTCCGCGCCAATGGCGAGAAGATCGCCACCCTGGTCGAGAACGATCTGGCCGATCCCAAGCATCCGTATGCACGCTACCGCGACGCGCAGCGCCCGGTCGAATTCGGCACGCTCACCGCGGCCGACGGCAGGACGCCGCTGAACTACAGCGTGATCAAGCCGGCAGGCTTTGATCCGGCCAAGCGCTACCCGGTGGCGGTGTACGTGTATGGCGGCCCGGCCAGCCAGACCGTCACCGACAGCTGGCCTGGCCGTGGCGACCATCTGTTCAACCAGTACCTGGCCCAGCAGGGCTATGTGGTGTTTTCGCTGGACAACCGCGGTACCCCGCGCCGCGGCCGTGACTTCGGTGGCGCGCTGTATGGCAAGCAGGGCACGGTGGAAGTGGCCGACCAGCTGCGCGGCGTGGCCTGGCTGAAGCAGCAGCCGTGGGTGGACCCGGCGCGCATCGGCGTGCAGGGCTGGTCCAACGGCGGCTACATGACCCTGATGCTGCTGGCCAAGGCGTCGGACAGCTACGCCTGTGGCGTGGCCGGCGCACCGGTCACCGATTGGGGCCTGTACGACAGCCACTACACCGAGCGCTACATGGACCTGCCGTCGCGCAACGACGCCGGTTACCGCGAAGCACGCGTGCTGACCCACATCGAGGGCCTGCGCTCGCCGCTGCTGCTGATCCACGGCATGGCCGACGACAACGTGCTGTTCACCAATTCGACCAGCCTGATGAGCGCGCTGCAGAAGCGCGGCCAGCCGTTTGAACTGATGACCTACCCCGGTGCCAAGCACGGCCTGTCCGGTGCCGACGCACTGCATCGCTACCGCGTTGCCGAAGCTTTCCTGGGGCGTTGCCTGAAACCTTGATCATCATCCGGGAAGGAGCCCGCCCATGACCCTGCCGCCGCCGATTCCTGCTCCCTCCACCCTGGCTTCCGGCTGGTGGTGCCGGCATTGGCGTTGGGCGATGCCGTTGGCGGTGCTGCTGTTCCTGGCCGCACTGGGCGGCGCCATCGCCTGGAGCGTGCTGCGCTGGACCGAGGCCGCGCACGACAGTGCGCCGATGCGCGAGGCCATGCGCCGCGCCGGCTGCAGCGTCGAACTGGTGCAGGTATT
>NZ_QAIJ01000352.1:0-5356 GCF_003060985.1 Stenotrophomonas sp. HMWF023 | reverse complement strand
GTGTGTCGGATACGCCTTGTTGACATCATCTTCATTTTTGATTCATAAATGAAACAATGCCCGCCCACCGTGTTCAAGCGTGTGGTTGTCTGCCGGAGTGGGCAACGTCCGATCTGAGCATCGGCAGTGGCGCGATGTGGGCGGGGCTCTCAAGGAAGGTCGATCCAGGGAGGATCTTCATGCAAGCACGGCTCAATCCTCATCCGCGCGCGGCATACGCCATAAAAGGCCTGCTTCTGACAGCACTGGCCTTCTGCGTGATGGCGCCGGTAACCGCTTCCGCCCAGATCGTGCCGACTTGGCGTCAGGAATATGACAAGCGCTTGAAGTATGGCGATCTTGTCGAGCCGCTGAAGGGCGAGATCTTTGGTGAGCAGGTGAACCTGTATGACGGTTCGATCAGCTTCAAGGCCACGGATATTTCGATTCCGGGCAATGGCGGGCTCGCGATTTCGCTCAGCCGCAGTTACGGGGACGTCAGCGGTAGTACAAACGACAAGGAGTATGGAAACTGGGATCTGGACATCCCATCACTTTCAGGCACATACGGAGACCAGCCCGAAACCGCGGTCGGCGGGCATTGGACACCAAGCGCACGCTGCTCGACAGTTTCCGCTCCCCCGTCGTTGGACGTCTGGAACTACAAACATACCCAGACCATCAGTTTTGCCCCCTACACCTATTGGGAGGGGGTAAGGCTTTCGTTGCCGGGAGGGGGTGGTGAAACCGTCCTTGCGGGCAGTGGGGACGCACGCCAGCCAACGCCGCAGGTTGGCATGCCAACTCCCTGGAACACGAAAGGGGGATGGTTCTTCTCCTGCCTCAGTTCGCTCAAGAGTGGTCAGCCGGGCCAAGGCTTCCTGGGGCACGCGCCAGACGGGACCAAATACTACTTTGACTGGATGGTGGCACGCGAGCACGAGTCTGCTGTTCTCCAGCCCTACGACACCATCACCCATGCCACCCTGAAGCGAAAAAAGGTCTTCCTCTATCCTTCGCAGGTCGTTGATCGTTTCGGCAACTGGGTCCGCTACGAGTGGAGTGGTGGGCGATTGGACCGAATCATCGCCAACGATGGGCGCAGCATCAATCTTTCCTATGATTCTCAAGGGCGCATCGCATCGGCGGCGGCAGCGGGTCGAACCTGGACATATGGTTATGCTCCGACCGGTGTATTGCAGTCGGTCACCTTGCCGGATGGGACGGCTTGGGGCTACAACCTGCCGCCGGTCTATGTGACGAAGAAGTACCAGGAGTACACCGGGCAGCCCGTGAGTGACTACATGGAAACCCCGGCCCTCTGCGCGAAGACGAACAAGATCGTGCAGACGGAAGTTACAGCCTCCATCACGCATCCATCCGGTGCGGTGGGAACCTTCGTCTTCCGGCCATTCCGGCATGGGCGCAAGAACGTGCCGTTCAATTGCCAGACATCAGGCGATGAGCAGTTGCTGGCTGATGGTTGGAATCTCACGCCCATCTATCGTGACGCGATGTCGCTGGTTGTCAAAACCACCAGTGGCCCCGGCATGCCTACGGCTCAATGGAGCTATCAGTATACAAATCTGGGGTGGGAGTACGACAGAAGGGTCCACGAGGCTGGGTGGCCGATGATCCCGGTGGGGCAGGCGGAACCAAAGATAACGATTGAAACCCTGCCGGATGGGGTCATCCGGACATACGAATTCGGTAAGGAAGTCGGCTACAACGACGGTCTACTGCTGTCCACGACCACCAGCTCTGGCGGCGTGGTGGTTCGCACGGAGCGCAACAACTACTACCCGGACGCGCAGCTTGCCAGCGCACCGTTCCCGCATGAGGCAGGACGGAATCTCAAGTACGGCGCCAGGGAGTTGGGTGAGCACCTGAATCGCCCAGTGCAGAGCACAGGCGTGAATCAGGATGGCGTGCAGTTCACCCGTACGGTGCAGAGCTTTGACGCCTTCGTCCGCGAAGTCACCGTCGTCGAAGCGAATTCCGCCGGACAGAGCCGTACCAGCACCACGACCTACTACGACAATCCGACGCTATGGTTGAATGGCCAGGCCGCGCGCAGTGTCCTCAATGGTATTGAGCAGTCGCGCACCGAGTTCGACACCACCACTGGGTTGCCGTTGCGCGCCTATGCATTCGGCCGCCTGGCGCAGCAGGTGACCTATGCGGCCGATGGCACCGTGGCGTCGGTAGCCGATGGCCGCGGCAACACGAGCCATCTGTCAGCATGGAAACGCGGCATTCCGCAGCAACTGCGGCTGCCAGCCACACCTGAAGCGCCCAACGGTGCGGTGCGCACTGTCGCCGTCGACGACAACGGTTGGATCACCTCGCTGACCGACGAGACCGGCGCAACCACCAGCTTCAGCTACGACAGCATGGGGCGCCTGCGCAGCCAGCAGTTCCCGAGCGGCGACAGCGTGAACTGGAATGGCGTGACCATGGACCTGCAGCGGCTGGGCGGTGCGCAGCTGGGGGTGCCTGCCGGCGCATGGAAACACTCACGCACGCAGGGCGGGCGGCGCACGGATACCTATCTGGACGCCATGTTCCGGCCGGTGCTGGTGACCGAGAACGCCAACAACGTGCTGGACAGTGCCGTGGTGACCCGCTACGACACCAGTGGCAAGACGGTGTTTGCGTCGTATCCGACGCGGCAGTTCTCCGATATCAATGCTGCACTGGCTGGTACCACGACGCAGTACGACGCGTTGGGGCGCCCGGTCGTGGTCAGTCAATCGTCCGAGCTCGGTGCATTGGCCGCGCGCACCGAGTACGTGGGCAACCTGTCGGTGAAGGTGACCAATCCCCGTGGCCAGTCGACCACAACACGGCACCTGGCCTATGACCAGCCGACCTACGAAATGCCCTTGGCATTGCAGCACCCGGAAGGCGTAGTGACCGAGATCCAGCGCGACGTGCTCGGCAAACCGCTGGCGATCACCCGTCGCAACGCCGACGGCAGCCAGGCGCTGACCCGCCGTTATGTCTATGACGGTTATCAGCAGCTGTGCAAGACCATCGAGCCGGAAACGGGGGCGACGGTGCAGGACTACGATGCTGCCGGCAATGTTCTGTGGTCGGCTGCCGGAACGGGTTTGACCAGCACCACCGACTGCAATCGCACCGAGGCGCTTGCCAGCGGGCGCGCGGTGAAGCGCAGCTATGACGCCGCCAACCGCCTGTCGACCCTGATCTTCCCGGACGGCCGTGGAAACCAGACCTGGTCCTACACGGCGGACGGACTGCCGGTCGAAATCAGCACGCAGAACGACCCGGCCCGGCCGATGGCCGTCAACCGTTACCAGTACAACCGGCGCCGCCTGCTCAGCGGCGAAACCCTGCAACATCCAGACTTCGGCAATCTGAGCCTGGCCTATGGCTACGATGCCAACGGCACGCTGGCCAGCAACACTTACCCGGGTGGGCGTGTGGTCAGCTATGCGCCAGATGCACTGGGTCGAGCGACCACCATCGGCGGCTATGCGAAGGAAGCCAGCTACTTCGCCAATGGCGCGCTGGCGCGTTTCGTGTATGGCAACGGGATCGTGCACACATTGACCCAGAATGCCCGCGGCCTGCCGGACCGCAGCCGCGACGCCACGGCCGCGGCTGCGGTCCTGGATGACAGCTACGACTACGACGCCGGTGGCAACGTGATGGCCATATCGGATGGCCTGCCCGGCGCGCCCGGCAATCGGGACATGACCTATGACGGATTGGACCGGCTGCGCGCGGTCACTGCGCCGGGCTTCGGCAATGCGCTGTATGAATATGATGCGCTGGACAACCTGCGTCGGGCCAAGGTCGGCAGCCGCGATCGTACGCATTACTTCGATCCGACCAACCGCTTGGTCAACGTGATCGAAACCGGCACCGGGGCAACCGTAACCGGCCTGGGCTATGACGTGCAGGGAAATCTCTCGGTGCGCAATGGTCAGGCCTTCACATTTGACTACGGCAACCGGCTGCGTGCGGCAGGTACGGCAGAGAGTTATGAGTACGACGCCCATGGGCGTCGAGTGAGAGCCAGCGCAAGCGGCACGGGCGCGATCTACTCGTTCTACGACAACGGCGGCGTGCTGCGTTTCCAGCGCAACGAGCGTACCGGCAAGCAGACAGACTACCTCTACCTGTCCGGCAGCCTGGTTGCCCAGGTGCACGGTGAGGCCGCACCCAGTGTTCCCGCGCTGAGTGCGCCGGGCTACATCACCCAGGGCAGCGTGAATCTGACCTGGAGCCTGGCTGGTGGCGCCAACCGCTACGAACTGCAGCGTGCCTTGGCGGGCACGTGGAGCAAGATCTTCGACGGCGCGGCGCAATCATTCACCAGCACGGGCCTGGTCACGGGTACCTATCAGTTCCGGGTGCGAGGCTGTCGCGCGGTGTGCGGCGGATGGAGCAACGTCGCGTCAGTGGCCGTGGCATTGGCGCCGTCCACGGTGCCGAGCTTGAACGTGCCGGCCACGGCCTTCAATGGTAGTTACAGCGTGGGTTGGTCGGCCGCTTCCGGGGCCGAGCGTTATGAGCTGGAGGAAAGCACCAATGGCGGCGCCTGGGGCCAGGTGCACAACGCGATCGGTCAGTCCAAGGCCTTCACTGGGAAGGCGGCGGGCAGCTATAGCTACCGGGTTCGAGCGTGTAATCCGGTGGGATGCACGGGATACAGCGCAACTGGTGCAGTGACGGTGGTCTATCCGCCTGCGAGTGCTCCGGGAGTATCAGCGCCGGCTCGTTCGGCGCCCGGCAGCATTGGCATCGGCTGGAACGGGATTGGCGGGGCTGACCGTTACACGTTGCAGGAAAGCACCAATGGCGGCGGTTGGGTGACGTTGGTGGACGCACACGTGGTGTCCTTTGCAACGCCCGCGCGGGGAGTGGGGAGCTACGCCTACCGCGTCGCGGCCTGCAACGGAGCAGGCTGTGGGCCATGGTCAGGGTCTGCAATGGTCGCCGTGATCGGCGCGCCGACGATCGAGCCGGTGATCAGCGCACCGGGGCTGGTGAATGTGCCGCAGTACAGCTTCAGCTGGTCTGTACCCGCCAACAGCGAGAGTTTCATCCTGGAGGAGAGCGCCAACGGTGGTGGTTGGACGGTGGTGCATAACGGCGGCGCGAACAGCTTTGGTGCGGACCGTGGCAAGGGCAGTTATGCCTATCGTGTGCGTGCCTGCAACTTCGCGGGGTGCAGCCCCTACTCGGGGATTGCGACGGTTGTCGTCGCACTTCCGCCGGGAACGCCCCATTTCTATCTGGCCGAATGGCTGACCACCCGCAAGGCGCCCTATCAGGTGCAGTGCTCGGTGGGTTGGAACCAAGTGGCCGATGCCACCGAGTTCCAGCTTGAGAGCGGCGGCGGCGG
>NZ_QAIJ01000090.1:8644-10068 GCF_003060985.1 Stenotrophomonas sp. HMWF023 | reverse complement strand
CGTGCGCAACGCGCGCAACGTGGCTCAGCGCTCGATGCTGCGCACCGCTGTCAAGAAAGTGATCAAGGCGCTGGACGCCAACGATGCCGCCGGCGCTCAAGCCGCCTTCGCCGTTGCCCAGCCGATCCTGGATCGTTTCAGCGCGCGTGGCCTGATCCACAAGAACAAGGCTGCTCGCCACAAGAGCCGCCTGAACGACCGCATCAAGGCCCTCCAGGCCGCCTGATCCGGTTGGTTGCTGGAGCCCCGGCTCCGGCAGCACGCAAAAGCCCGGCTTCGGCCGGGTTTTTTGTTGCCTGCAATCCCTCGTGGATTGCCGGCCAGCGGCCGGCACTACCGGAACGAAAAAACCCGGCCGAAGCCGGGTTTTTTCGTGGGAACCACAACAGGCATTACTGCGCGTTGCGTGCCGCCTCGAGCTCGTCTTCCTTCTGGCGATCGAAGAACGCCATGACCCGGCTCATGATCGGGAAGGTGCCCTCGCGACCCAGCGCGGACACCAGGAACCACGGCTCCTTCCAGCCCAGCTCGGCCACGATCTTCTCAGCGGCGGTCTTGGCCTCGTCCTCGAACATCAGGTCAGCCTTGTTCAGCACCAGCCAACGCGGCTTGGCCAGCAGCTCCGGGTCGTGCTTTTCCAGTTCGCGCTCGATGGCACGCACCTGCTCGACCGGGGAAACACCTTCCACACCACCTTCCATCGGCGAGATGTCGACGAGGTGCAGCAGCAGGCGGGTGCGCTGCAGGTGGCGCAGGAACTGCGCGCCCAGGCCGGCACCGTCGGCGGCACCCTCGATCAGGCCTGGAATATCGGCGATCACGAAGCTGCGGTAGTTCTCCACCTTCACCACACCCAGGTTCGGGTACAGCGTGGTAAACGGGTAATCGGCCACCTTCGGCGTCGCCGCCGAGACGGCACGGATCAGGGTGCTCTTGCCGGCATTGGGGAAGCCCAGCAGGCCGACGTCAGCCAGCAGCTTCAATTCCAGCTTCAGCGTGCGCTCTTCACCCGGCTCACCCGGCAGCGCCTGGCGCGGCGAGCGGTTGGTGGAGCTCTTGAAATGCATGTTGCCGAGGCCGCCGCGGCCGCCCTTGGCCACCAGCAGGCGGTCGCCATGCTGGGTCAGGTCGCCGATGATTTCATCGGTGGCCACGTTGATGATCACGGTGCCGACCGGCACGGTGATGACCATGTCTTCGCCGCCCTTGCCATAGGCCTGGCGGCCCATGCCGTTCTCGCCGCGCTGCGCCTTGAAGATGCGGTCATGGCGGAAGTCGACCAGGGTGTTGAGGTTTTCGTCGGCGCGGATCCACACGCTGCCGCCCGCACCGCCGTCGCCGCCGTCCGGGCCGCCGAGCGGAATGAACTTCTCGCGACGGAAGCCAATGCAGCCGTTGCCGCCGTTGCCGGCGAACACTTCGAT
>NZ_QAIJ01000090.1:0-8634 GCF_003060985.1 Stenotrophomonas sp. HMWF023 | reverse complement strand
GTCTACCAGTTTCATTGTTTCGATGCCTGCGATGGGCGCGGCATGCACGCCGCCACCTTGATGTAGTGCCGGCCGCTGGCCGACAACCGGGCGATGCCCGTTTTACCATTGATTCCAACGAAAAGCCCCGCCGAAGCGGGGCTCTTCATGCAGCGAGCTCTTCATCCAGCACGGCCATGCCGAGGCATGGGCGCCGGACGCAGCCTTATCAGGCTTCGACCGAGACGACGCTGACGGTGCGACGCTTCTTCGGGCCCTTCACGGTGAACTCCACCTTGCCGTCCGTCAGGGCGAACAGGGTGTGGTCACGACCGAGGCCGACGCCGGAACCCGGGTGGAACTGGGTGCCGCGCTGACGCACGATGATGTTGCCGGCTTCGATGGCCTGGCCGCCGAAGATCTTGACGCCGAGGTACTTCGGGTTGGAGTCGCGACCGTTGCGCGAAGAGCCTACGCCTTTTTTATGTGCCATGACCTATCTCCTTACTTGCTGCCACCGGCAATGCCGGTGATCTCGATTTCGGTGTAGTACTGACGGTGACCCTGGCGCTTCATGTGGTGCTTACGGCGACGGAACTTGATGATCCGGACCTTGTCGGCACGACCCTGGGACAGGACGGTGGCAGTGACCGCAGCGCCGCTCAGGGCGTCGCCGATCTTGATGCCATCGCTGTCGCCAAGCAGCAGGATGTTGTCGAACTTGATCTCGCTGCCGACTTCGACTTCGAGCTTTTCAATGCGGAGCTTTTCGCCCTGCGCCACGCGGTATTGCTTACCGCCGGTGACCAGTACTGCGTACATGACCAGACTTCCTCTGTAGTTATTGTGGTCTATGGACTGTCGCCATCGAGGGCGGACAGGAGCGGAATTGTACGCAGCCCACCGGGGGCGGGTCAAGTCAACCCCCTGAACGGCACTGTAGGCCGGGCCGGAACGGGGTCAGATCCCTTTTCACCACGTAAAAAGGGATCTGACCCCTGCCTGTCGACCGGTCTCACGAGGTGAGACACCGGGCTGGCATTGTCGCCCATTGCCCCCATCTGGTCACCTCGGTAGGCTGACCGATTGCCGCCCTTTCGCTGGCCCGGCGGCCCAGCCACGCCCCCACAACCGGATTCCCCATGGCGATGGATTTCATCCGCATCCGCGGCGCGCGGACGCACAACCTCAAGAACATCGACCTCGACCTGCCTCGCGACAAACTGATCGTGATCACCGGCCTGTCCGGTTCGGGCAAGTCGTCGCTGGCGTTCGACACCATCTATGCCGAGGGCCAGCGGCGTTACGTCGAGTCCCTGTCGGCGTATGCGCGGCAGTTCCTGAGCGTGATGGAAAAGCCGGATCTGGACCATATCGAAGGCCTGTCTCCGGCAATCTCGATCGAGCAGAAGTCGACCTCGCACAACCCGCGTTCGACGGTCGGCACGATCACCGAGATCTACGACTACCTGCGCCTGCTGTACGCACGTGTCGGCACCCCGCGCTGCCCCGACCACGGCTATCCGCTGGAAGCGCAGACGGTCAGCCAGATGGTCGACCACATGCTGACGCTGGACCCGGAACAGCGCTACATGCTGCTGGCGCCAGTGATCCGCGACCGCAAGGGCGAGCACGCGCAGGTGTTCGACCAGCTGCGCGCGCAGGGTTTCGTGCGTGTGCGCGTCGATGGCGAACTGTACGAAATCGATGCGGTGCCGCCGCTGGCGCTGCGCCAGAAGCACACCATCGAAGCGGTGATCGATCGCTTCCGCCCGCGCGAGGACATCAAGCAGCGACTGGCCGAGAGCTTCGAAACCGCGTTGAAACTCGGTGATGGCATGGCGTCGGTGCAGTCGCTGGACGACGCCGGCGCGACCCCTACCCTGTTCTCGTCCAAGTATTCCTGCCCGGTCTGCGACTACTCGCTGCCCGAACTGGAACCGCGCCTGTTCTCGTTCAACGCACCGATGGGTGCCTGCCCCGGCTGCGACGGGCTGGGCATGGCCGAATTCTTCGACCCCTCGCGCGTGGTGGTGCATCCCGAGCTTTCCCTGGCCGCCGGTGCGGTGCGCGGCTGGGATCGCCGCAATGCCTATTACTTCCAGCTGATCGCCTCGCTGGCCAAGCACTACAAGTTCGACACCGACGCGGCGTGGAACTCGCTGCCGGCAAAGGTGCAGCAGGCCGTGCTGTACGGCAGTGGCGAGGAAGCGATCACCTTCACCTATTTCACCGAGGCCGGTGGCCGCACCCAGCGCAAGCATCGTTTCGAAGGCATCATTCCCAACCTCGAACGCCGCTACAAGGAAACCGAATCGGCGGCGGTGCAGGAAGAGCTCGGCAAGTACATCAGCGAGCATGCCTGCCCCGAATGCAACGGCGCACGCCTGAACAAGGCAGCGCGCAACGTGTTCGTGGCCGACCGCCCGCTGCCGGAACTGGTGGTGCTGCCGATCGATGAAGCCCTGAAGTTCTTCAGCGAACTGAGCCTGCCGGGCTGGCGCGGCGAGATCGCCGCGAAGATCGTCAAGGAAATCGGTGAACGCCTCGGCTTCCTGGTCGACGTCGGCCTGGATTACCTGACCCTGGAGCGCAAGGCCGACACCCTGTCCGGTGGCGAAGCGCAGCGCATCCGCCTGGCCAGCCAGATCGGTGCCGGCCTAGTGGGCGTGATGTACGTGCTCGATGAGCCGTCCATCGGCCTGCACCAGCGCGACAACGAACGCCTGCTGGGCACCCTCACCCGCCTGCGCGACCTCGGCAACACGGTGATCGTGGTCGAGCATGACGAAGATGCGATCCGCTTGGCCGACTACGTGCTGGACATCGGTCCGGGCGCGGGCGTGCATGGCGGCGAGATCGTCGGCCAGGGCAGCCTGCAGGACCTCCTCGATTCACCGCGCTCGCTGACCGGCCAATACCTGTCGGGCAAGCGCGCGATCAAGATCCCGGCGCGCCGGCACAAGCCGGACCCGAAGATGACGCTGCATCTGCGTGGCGCCACCGGCAACAACCTGAAAGGCGTGGACCTGGCCATCCCGGCAGGGCTGCTGACCTGCGTGACCGGCGTGTCCGGCTCGGGCAAGTCGACCCTGATCAACGACACCCTGTTCTCGCTGGCTGCCAACGAGATCAACGGCGCCTCGCACCCGATCGCGCCGTACAAGGAGATCGATGGCCTGGACCTGTTCGACAAGGTGGTGGACATCGACCAGTCGCCGATCGGCCGCACCCCGCGCTCGAACCCGGCCACCTATACCGGCCTGTTTACGCCGCTGCGCGAACTGTTCGCACAGGTGCCCGAATCGCGTGCGCGCGGCTATTCGCCGGGGCGCTTCAGTTTCAACGTGCGTGGTGGCCGCTGCGAGGCCTGCCAGGGCGATGGCCTGATCAAGGTCGAGATGCACTTCCTGCCGGACGTGTACGTGCCCTGCGACGTCTGCCATGGCAAGCGCTACAACCGCGAAACGCTGGAGATCCTGTACAAGGGCTTCAACATCAACGACGTGCTGGAAATGACCGTCGAAGATGCGTTGAAGCTGTTCGAGCCGGTGCCGTCCATCGCCCGCAAGCTGGAAACCCTGGTCGATGTCGGCCTGAGCTACATCAAACTGGGCCAGAGCGCGACCACGCTGTCAGGCGGTGAAGCACAGCGCGTGAAGCTGTCCAAGGAACTGTCGCGCCGCGATACCGGCCGCACCCTGTACATCCTCGACGAGCCGACCACCGGCCTGCATTTCCACGACATCGAAGCGCTGCTCGGCGTGCTGCACAAGCTGCGCGACGAGGGCAACACGGTGGTGGTGATCGAGCACAACCTGGACGTCATCAAGACCGCGGACTGGATCGTCGACCTGGGTCCGGAAGGCGGTCATCGCGGCGGCACCATCCTGGTGACCGGCACGCCGGAAGACGTGGCTGCATGCCCGGATTCGTATACCGGCCAGTTCCTCGCACGGATGCTGCCGTCCACCAGCGCGCGACCGGACCAGCCCGCCGCCGTGGCCAACAAGCCCGATGCGCGCCCACCGCGCAAGGTGAAGCCTGAAAAGCCGGCGAAGAAGGCAGCGGCCGCCAAGAGCACCGGCAAGGCCAGCAAGACCGCCGCGGCCGGCGGCACCAAGAAGAAAAAGGACGCCTGATGAGCAGCGAACACAAGATCCTGGCCCGCATTCCGATCAGCGTGCGCTGGCGTGACATGGACAGCATGGGCCACGTCAACAACGCCAAGTACATCTCCTACCTGGAAGAGGCGCGCGTGCGCTGGATGCTGGGCGTGGAAGGCGTGTCGATGACCGACCGCATCGCACCGGTGGTGGCTGCCACCAACGTAAACTACCGGTTGCCGATCGTGTGGCCCAACGACATCCTGGTCGAGTTGTTCGTCGAGCGTCTGGGCAACAGCAGCGTGACCATCGGTCATCGCATCGTCGACCAGCAGGATGAGTCGAGGCTGTATTCGGACGGCAATGTGGTGGTGGTGTGGATGGACACGCAGACCGGCAAGAGTGCGCCACTGCCGGACACGATCCGCAACGCTTCCAGCTGAGCAGCCCCATCACTGCACCCGAAAAGGCCGCCCCCATGGGCGGCCTTTTCGTTGCTGGAACCAGATCGCTCAGCCCGCTGGCTCGCCGCCGAATTTCAGTTCATTGCCAACCTGTGCGATTGCATGGATCGCGGGCAACAACCGTGCGCCCAGCCGGGTGAGTTCGTACTCAATGGAAGGAGGCGAGGTATCCCTTTCATGACGTGTGACCAGACCTTTCTGCTGCATGTCCCGAAGGCGCGCGGTCAGCGTCTTGGCCGTCACCGGCGCCAGGTCCACACGCAGCTCGCCGAATCGTCGCGGCCCCGCACTCAATGACCAGATGATCTCCGCCGTCCATGTGCCGGCAAGCAACGCCATGCACTTGCTCAACGGACACACGCTGTCCGGATCTACTGCCCGGTTCTTCCGCACCTTGAGCCCCACGATCTTCCGCTCCTTCGACGGGTATCCATATGGAAACCCGATTCTCGCGTCATGTCGCAGCAAAGCGCTCCGACCACCGTTTCCCCGCAGCATACTTCCGGGCACTCCCCCCACGATGAAACCACGATGAAGCTCTACTACACGCCGGGCACCTGCTCGCTTGCCGCCCACATCCTGCTGCGCGAACTGGGAATCCGCTTCGAGCTCGATCGCGTCGACCACTCGACCAAGCGCACAGAGCAGGGCGAAGACTTCCTGCAGATCAATCCCAAGGGCTATGTCGCCGCACTTCGGCTGGACAACGGCGAGGTACTCACCGAAGGCGCCGCGATCCTGCTTTACCTCGCCGATGTCGCCGGCGTGGAATTCTCGGTACCGACAAGTGCGATCGGTGCGGCGCGACTTCACGAATGGCTGATCTACATTGCTGCGGAACTGCATCCGACGTTCGGCCCCTTGTTCCACCCGGATTCGCCCGAGGCGCGGGAGAAAGCCCAGGACCGGCTGCATACCAAGCTCGACTACGTCGAAGCGATGCTGTCCGACAACCGCCGCTACCTGCTGGGCGGGTCCATTTCCATCGCCGATCTCTATCTGTTCGTGGTTGTCGGCTGGACGGCGCACCTGGGCATCGATACCACGCCATGGCCACACCTGCAGGCACTGCTGCTGCGGATTAGCGAGCGACCTGCCGCGAAAGAGGCGATGGCGTTCGAAGGACTCATCTGAATCGCGCCCCAGGCACTGCGCCTTCTCCGGGACGGTAGTGCGCGCGTGCGTGGCGGGCGTCCCGTATCCTTTGCTCTCCGCCTCTGCTGCGGTGGTTGCCGGCCAGCGGCCGGCACTACCGACACTCTTCAAAGGACTGACATGATCCACCAGACTGAACTGCGCGACCTGCTGCCCGGCATGGTCCCCTTCCCCGCCGACGTGTTCCCCGATGACCAGGCCTGGCTTGGACAGCACCTGCTGCCGCTGCTGAAGATCGACCTCGGCGTGCTGCGCCCGGAACTGGCCGGCAGCGTGGCCACGATGCTGTGCCCGATCGAGCCCTACGACGGCTGCATCGGCGAAACCACCGAAGACCACCACAACGCGTTCACCGGCACCAACTGGATCGCCTTTGCACTGACCGCCGACAACCGCATGCGTTTTCTCGGCGACGAGGGTTACTTCATCGGCGACCAGGTGCAGGACAAAGACGCGCTGGAGCACATCACGGAGATGCGTGAGAGCTACAGCAAGGCACACGCGTACTTCCAGCAGCATGGACGCCTGGCCAGCTATTCGCGGTATGGCGATGGTGAGCCTGGCGAGCAGGCCTACCTTGATGTGCTGGGCGGGCAGATCTCGACCGGCAACTGGATTGAAACCGCGGAGATTCCTGCCGCCTTCGCGCTGGAGTTCACCGAGGCGGCCGACGACCGCCATGCACCGGACGATGCCGAGTGCGCGATCATCACCCGCGATGGCAGGAAATTCTTCGCCGTGGCCGAAGTGGCCGGCTACAACTGGTGCGCCACTGGTGCCGATGCGATCGTGATGCTGTACGAGCCGGAAAGCCGCACGGTGCTGTTCTCGTACGACTGGTCGTAAGCCTCGCCGCGCTGCGCGCTCGCCGGGCATGGCCCGGCGCTACCGGTGTCGATTCGGCGGCGATGCCTGGGTAGCGCCGGGCCATGCCCGGCGGAACCGGTGTCGATTCGGCCGTGATGCCTGGGTAGCGCCGGGCCATGCCCGGCGGAACGGGTGCCGCGTTACGGCGCGGCCTTGCGCACGGTCAGCGTCGCACTCGCTTCACCACCGCCTTCCAGCTGCAGGCGCAGCGGCACCGCCTGCCCCTCCTTCAGCGCACCCTTGCCATCCATCAGCATCAGGTGCAGGCCGCCGGGCTTCAGCTCGGCACGCGCGCCCGGCGCCAGCGGCAGGCGTTCGATCGCACGCATCCGGCTGATGCCATCAACGATCGTGGTCTCGTGCAGCGACACATCACCGAAGCCGCTGCTGGTCGCACCGGTGATCGCCACTGTCTTGCCGCAGCCGTTATGGACGACGCCGTAGCCAGCGGTCATCGGCATCGCCGGATTCGGCGGCATCCGCGCCCAGCCCTGCTCCACCGTCACGCAGCTCTGTTCGGCCGCCGACGCCGATGCTGCAAACGCACACAGCACGAACAGTACGCCAACGCATGGTTTGGTTATCATCGCCCAGGTTCCTTCTTCGCAACGAGACCCGCAGCATGACGACGCTCATCGAGGTGATCAACCATGGCCCCATCCGCGAACTGCGGCTGGCGCGGCCGCCGGTCAATGCCCTGGACACCGAGCTGTGCCGGCAGTTGATCCATGCCATCGAACTGGCGATGGCCGAGGACGCGCACGGCATCGTGCTGTCCGGCAGCGAGCGTATCTTCACCGGCGGCATGGACGTGCCGCACCTGCTCTCGCATGGCGATGACAAGCACAAGCTGCTGGACACCTGGAACGCGTTCTTCGGCGCGGTACGCACGCTTGCCGAGAGCCGCATCCCGGTGGTTGCGGCGATCACCGGCCATGCACCGGCCGGCGGCTGCGTGCTGGCCCTGTGCTGCGACTACCGGGTAATGGCGCGCAGTGCCGATCCGGCGCGCCCGTACGCCATCGGCCTGAACGAGGTGCAGGTCGGCCTGATTGCACCGGAGGGCATCCAGCGCCTGTTGCGCCGTGCGGTGGGCGCACACCGCTCCAGCGTCCTGCTGGCCACCGGCGCACTGGTACCCGCCGAACAGGCCCTGCAGATCGGCCTGGTCGATGAACTGGTTGATGGCGAGCTGGTGGTGGCCCGCGCGGTGGCCTGGCTGCAGGACCTGCTGAAGCAGCCGCGGCAGCCGATGCTGCTGACCCGTGCCATCGCCCGCGCCGAACTGCACGACGCCCTGCACCCGGACCTGATCCAGCTCGACCGCTTCGTCGAGGCCTGGTTCGCCCCGGATGCGCAGAACGCGCTGCAGGCGCTGGTCGCCCGCCTCGGCAAGTAAACGGTAGTGCCGGCCGCTGGCCGGCAACCGCAGGCATCCCGGGAGGATCACGAGGCTGCCGGCCAGCGGCCGGCACTACCGCTGATGGGCTGGCCGGCACCGGTATAATCGAGCCCTCTTTCATCGCTGTGGCCGCCCCCTTGAACGACACGCCCGAACCCGTCGTCTCCGAGCTGATCGATCTGCTCACCCTGGAGCGGCTGGAGGACAACCTGTTCCGCGGCCAGAGCCGCGACATCGGCACCAAGTACGTGTTCGGCGGGCAGGTGCTGGGCCAGGCCCTGGCGGCCGCCCAGGCCACGGTCGACAACGGTCGCCATGTGCACTCGCTGCATGCCTACTTCCTGCGCGCCGGCAACATCGACCATCCGATCGTCTACGACGTCGACCGTACCCGCGACGGCGGCAGCTTCTCGGTGCGCCGGGTGACCGCGATCCAGCATGGCAAGGTGATCTTCTTCTGTGCCGCCTCGTTCCAGCAGGCCGAATCCGGTGCCGAGCACCAGCACAAGATGCCCGAAGTGCCGCAGCCGGAAGACATCGAACCGAACCGCCCGCTGCCGGCGGAGGTGCTTGAGCGCCTGCCGATCAAGGTGCAGCGCTGGCTGTCGCGCGGTGGTCCGTTCGAGTTCCGCCATGTGTATCCGCGCGATGAACTGAACCC